>PFGG01000052.1 GCA_002783405.1 bacterium (Candidatus Blackallbacteria) CG13_big_fil_rev_8_21_14_2_50_49_14
AACCACCTTTTTAATTCAATGGGATACTTATATTATATCGCTTTTTGAATCTATTACTAGTTTTTCTACAAACTCAACGCTGTGCTTAAGCTGCGAATACACGCCGAGCGTAGCGAGTAGTGTATGAGGCAGTTTGAAGCACTTTGTTGTGTGTGCATATTTTTGTATAAAAATTTTAACTAAAAATAACTTTAGGGTCATTAAATATCCTTGTTTATCCAGTCACTCAAATTTGGTTGTAATCAATTAAATTTTGTTCAACAACATTTTTGTGGGCGGTTTTAGGGCTTTAACATCGCATAAGCTAATTGAGTTTAGTAATTACATTGACGGTACCTACCTTCAAACATTTTTTCCACGAATTAGGCAGCATCGCATAAAGGTTTTCTTTACAGATTATTGTTAATATCAACACGGTTAATATAGAAAAAATATTTGTCTATTTTATTATCTTTCCATTCTATAAAATTATTTTCAATTTTTTCTAGCTTAAATCCAGTTTTTTCTGCTACTTTTATCATTGAAATATTAAAATCATATGTTTCTAACTCAATACGCAATATATCAAAATTTTCAAAAATATATTTCACCCAAAGTTTGATAGCTGTTTTTGCAATACCTAACCCTCTATATTCGGGCTCATAAATTCCAATTCCTATTTTCACTGATTTCTTTTCAATATTTAACCCATAGCAATTCAGGCTACCTATTCTAAGGTTATTTGACTCTATCCAAACTCTAGTTCTAAGCCCTGTGATTTCATTATCAATACCTTTATTAAAAACCGTTTTGATTTCTTCTTTTTCGTTTGGAGAAGTTATTTCCCATGGAGCATCAGTAGTCCTCCAATCTCCGTTATTTAACCAATACCAATACCATTCAAAATCATTTTTTTGTCTGGTTACTATTTTACAGATATCTGAATTTGCAATAATCATCTGAATTAGCTCTCTAATCTTTAGCTAACAATCATAGTTCTATAATTTCTGTCACCTGCGAAGTCAGGTGGATACACTGGTTGTGTCGCATCTGGCTTGTTAATCTCACTTTAATTCTCAATTGTCTCTCGGGTTATTTTTATCCAGGTGCATCGCTTTTATTAACCCGCCTTTTGAGTTATTCATAATCTCTACTTCTCGTAAATCCCGTAGTTTATTGTCCGTCTCTATTTATCTAACCCTCTTCTTTTGGCCTACTCAACCGCTCTTCAGCTAAGACAAGTCGCCCATTTACTTACCATCTAAGGTGCACCGGCTGGTTCGCGCTCCAAAGGTCACATCTTCAGTGATTGTAGATTCTCGCGAGTTACATATCAACATCCTACACCTGTAGTCCTCGCATTTCGTTTATTTAATCGCCCAAAGTTACGGCTCGCTCTCGGGAAAGCGTCAAGCCGGATGTCGACACAACACTCCGCTTAACCTGCGCAGCATAGCAAGTCAGGTTGAAGCGGATTGTTGGCTTATGGGTTTATATGTAAGGTTTGATTGCCTTTAAATATTTGCCGAAACACATTAGGGCTTTGTCTATCTCTCTTTGAGGGTGCCCAGAGAAAGACTTAAAGAAATTTATGTATTCATTTAAATATACCTCATATTTATCTTTATTTTTTTGACTTAGTTCCAAAATTGATCCTTTTTTTAGGAATTGCATAGCACGATAGACATGCTGATCAAATATTGGCCAATTTTCTGGTTCAAGGCAGTGAGCATAAAATATATTCCAGATTGCTCCACCTGACTGTGATGCGTTAAGATAGCGTCTTTTTATATCTCCACAAAAATGAAGAGGATAATTCAGTAGGATACCATTCATCTTGTGCTGAGCAATTCTATCCCCAGTGCCATTTTTCCATTGAAATAGTTGCTCTCGGGATTCTTTAGTAAATGGCTTTGTCAGTGAAATATTTTGATCGTACTTCCATTCATCAGAATAGATATATTTGCTCGACCAATATGTTATAAATTCACAACTCGTTTTATGCTTGGGCGGCAGTGGAAGATTTAGATTCACGGCTTTTTTCCAATAGTAAGTATGATTTCTATTGTACAAAACACGATGTAGCCTACACGTTCCATTGTGAGCATAATACATAAATGTAATTATAACCTCTCGCACCAGTCGAGAGGGTGGAAGTTTTGCCAGAAAGCGGAGCATTTTTCATCAGAAACCTCTCTTACGCCTATTAAAAGCGAATTATACCCCCTGTATCAGGCTTACCAATTTGGGTACAAGCTATTCAGACCTGACAAGCCGAAACCCGAAGTCGTCGGACCTGATGTTGAGGAGAATGTTCGTATTGCTGTTATTATCAAAGCTACAACTGTATGCAGTTGTGTTCCAGCCCCCGCCACGAAGAATACTAGGCTCGTAAAATTCATTTTTACACCATTCCTGAACATTGCCGTGCATGTCATAAAGCCCCCAGGCATTGGGTTTTTTCTGGGCCACAGGATGGGTGCGACCGCCAGAGTTTTTATCATACCAAGCATACTGGCCCAACTCGGATTCTTTGTCACCAAAACAGTAATTCCCGTTGCTGCCTGCCCGACAGGCATATTCCCACTCTCTTGCTGTGGGCAAACGATAGACATTTTGCCCTGCCTGATCATTCAATTTCTTAATAAAGCTTTGTGCATCATACCAACTGACTTGCTCGACCGGGCAATTCTCATCACGTTTATTTTTCGATGGATTATCCCCCATCACTTGCTGCCAGAGCTTTTGGGTGACAGGATATTGAGCGATATAAAAATCTTGATATACGGTGAAAGACTTCGCATTACTTCCTACTCCCCTGCTGAAACTTCCTGCTTTAATCAAGACAAAATCCTGATTATAATGATCTACGTAACTTTTAACGCGATTCGGATTATCCATATAACTTTTAGAGTTAATAAGAACTCCTAAGCCATTGTATTCTTTTTCAATTCTTTCCCCAACATAAAATTCAACAGTTTTCATTACAATACGTGTTTTTTCCACCCAGTTGGTCTTTGACACCAGGCGGGTTTTATCCACCATGTGGGTTTTAGTTTGCAATTCAGTCACTGCAGCGCGCCAAAGCCCGGCAGGCTTGATTATCACTCTTTCTTGATAGGTTTTTTCCTCTTGATAGACCTCCTCGACTTGATACTTGACCTCTGCTCGATATACCTCATTGACAGGGTCTTCTTCGTAAAGGGTGTGCACGACATCCTCATTAAGCCAGATTCGCTTTTTTTCCAGTTCAGTCCGAAACTGCTCCAGCACAGACGAAAAATCCACCAGATCATATAAAGCCCAGTTATGGCCTGTGTCTAAAAACAAATCCATTTGCTGTAAGCGCTGATCATGTAACGCTTCGGGACTATTTTGACGATAAAAATCCAATTGACCAGCCAGCTCCTGAGTCACAGGAAGAATTTGGTTGTATTTTTCAGCTCTTAAATCATTTAGGAAGTGACAGAATGTGTCATTGTGTTTTTGAAAATCGCCATCTCCAGCGGCCTTGAATATATAAAAACGATCCAGATCAATGGCTTTTCTTATAACGGGTAAAGCTAAATTTACCTGATTTGTTGCCATTAAAACCTTTGCAGCCTGAAAAAAGGCTTCTCCCATTTGGGGGTGAAGTGTCATTGCCATTTCTGTATGAGCCAGCGCTTCTTTCATCTTCCCCTGGCAATAAGCGGCCCAACCGGCTGATAAAAACGCACGCGCAGAATCTTCAGGATAATCTGTTTTCGCATAGCGAGCGGCCAGCAAAAACGATTCCTCAGCTTTGTCCAGATTCACAAGGGAGAGATCCCCATTGACAAAGCCGAGGTATACTGTACCCTTCATCTGATGAAATCGCCATTCCAGTTTATATCCAGACGACGTATGGTCCCCCGATATCGACTTTTCCAGCTCATCCAGGCACTCTTGAAATAGTCCTTGCCTAAAAGCATCACGGGCAATTTCAAAGTGGTTAAAAGCAACTGTTTGGACTGGGGTTTTGGCAATTTTGACCAATTCAGACAGGGAGTCATTCATGTGTCCAAGAGAGGCAAGGACAGCTCCAAATCCCCAGTGAAAAGTCGCATTTAGCTCAGATATGGATGCTCTTATCTCACCCAAATCATAGGACAACTGCTCAAAACCGGAATTCAGGGTTTGGATATTTTCACGCTCCAGAGCTTTATGTTCAGAAAAAAGTTCTCTAGTTTGTTCCATATGTTCGCGGGATAAAGCTTCATGCGAAGTGATCATTTCTCTGGTTTGGGTCTCTACAAAGCGGATATTCTCACGGGATAGGGCTTCTTGAGAAGCGATCAATTCACGGGCTTCACGAGAAATTGTCATTGAAACCCGTTGTGAAGATTGAGATGCTGATGATGTCAGATCATCCACAAAAGACTTTGCCAATAAATAATCCGGATAAGAAAGGTGCGAACCCGACACGTAATTACCCATAATCGCCTCAAATTTTTTTATTCAGAAATTATGACCGTATCAGATGTGCTAAATAAAAGATTTTTCAAGCCCTCTTGCGCCTGTCAGGAGGAGAACTGGCAGGTCACGCCAGGGATTCTGATATCCGGTCATTAAATCCAAAAAGCTGTTTCAATTCATCTATCATTGTAACATCCAGTCCTGAGGTTAAAAAATAGCTATAGCAAGCAAAATTAATAAGCCGGGTCGTCAGTTTATCTGAGCAAAATAATTACTGTGGCAAAATGTGTCATAACAAGATTTCCTTGATTTTTTCATAACATTGGCCTATTTAAAAATTTGAATAATGACTTTAATAATTATTTAAATTAAAAAGAATATAAATTCAAAAATTTTTAGTCTATATTTATGTCTTGCGCCAGTCAAGACGATGAAGTTTGTTGCCCTGTGCGCCACACACTTTAATTATAAACCCCTTCTTTAAAAAGTTCAGAAAGGCTGAAAACTAATTTTGTATACACTAAAATTCTATATTGCATACCGTCTGAAAGCATGTTAGAATAAGGATATGCTTGCGTGTGGCAAACCATGGCAACGACGCACATGTGCTGCGAGTGGAACGAGTCAGTACGATGTGCATGGTTGGGCGAGAAAATCAAGTTATTTATTCACAAATAGATAACATGATCAATTCTAAAAAATTAACAACATCTTTAATCTAGAGTTAAATAAATGTTTCTCATAATTTTTTCTAACTCATTAATGAGATTCAAATATTTATTTGAAGTCTCTATAGACATTAATTTTGATCTGTGATTGAACAAAATAAATGAAAGTAAAAATGCCCTATATCCAGCAATTTTATTTATCAATTGATGCTTATTATATTTTTCAACCAGATTGTTCGGGACTTTTTCAGGTGTAGTAAATCTCTTTATAATATTGTATTTAAAACATTTTTTTAAAATAGCAGATATTTCAGTATTTTTGTTATATTCATAAATAATTTTTTGAATAATTTTTATTTTTTTATTTGAAACTCTAAACTCACACATATTTGGAGTATTTTGCAAAGTATATCCGTTAATGGAAATTGTATTTTTTTTTGATATGACCTTATGTTTATTTATAAAAAATCCATATTTTGATAAAATTGACTTAATACTTACATAAAAAACATCTGTTTGAATATGTGGATTTGCATTTTTTGGCATAGAAAATAACATATCATCAGCATATCTAGTATAGGTCACCCCATATTCTAAACAGATATTTGAAATCTGAATATCAATGCTTCTAAAAACAATATTTGAGATTAATGGAGAAGTTGAAAAGCCCATTGGAAGAATATATTGATATTTAAATTGATTATTTTTATACGTTTCATCAATATACAAAGTTGTTAAAAAAATAAAATATTCTAAAAGTGAAATTTGACTGTTTTTGTCAATAAACTCGTCCCTAAAGTATGAAGAAAATACATTATTAATTAAATTCTTAGATATAGAATGAAAAAAAGATTTAATATCTAACCTTAAAAAGAAATAATTTTCTATATGTGGAGAAAAAAAATTAATATAGGATAATCCAGATCTGAATGCGATAGCGGAGCTATTTAAACTAATTTTTTTTAAGAAATTTTTATTAAGATTCGAATGAATTACGCGTAAAAAACTCCACAGCTTGATATCAGTTCTTAATTTATAAAAAAATTTATTACTTAATTGAAACTCTACTACGCCAGATGAAGGTATATTAAAAATTTTTCCGGCTGTAAATTCAATGAACGTGTCATTATCAATTAGATTGATAAATTCAGGTCTAGAAAGTCTTTTCATAACTCACTCTATTTAGGAATGAAACTTCAAGGGTATAGCCTGAAACCAAAACAACCTTTCACGTGTGGTAACGCGCAGCGTTAAAGTGCTGATATCGTAATAGATAATATTACGAAGTGACCCCGTCAGGTTGTGTAAAATGGACTAGGTATGACAAGCATACATTTTACCTAAGCAAAATTCCTAATCTTTCAAGCTATACCCTATAGCTTTAATTATAGTATTTAATTCTGGAAATGTGTTATTAAATTCATTATAAAAGTTTAAATTTTTTGATTCAATTTTATGAATTGAAAAATTCAAAAATTCTGTTACCCATCCTTCAGTTTTTTCAATTCTATTACATAATTTTGCCTGCAAATATTCTAGTATTTTTTTATTTTCAATTGATTGATATTGTTTGCTTTGACTATTTTCAGAAAATATATTTTTATATGTTACTAAACTTCTACTTTTACCGTTAAACATAAGTCTGAAATACATCACAATATCATTTGAATCTAAACTAAACTCACTCATTAAGTAGTTAACTATTTCATCAATATCTGAATCTCTAGATATTTTTAAGAATTTTGGGACACTTTTTAACCATTCAATAAAAATATCATATGAATCAGAACTAATAAGGGCTTCTTCAATTGTTGAGTAATTTATTTTAACTTTATGATACCAACAAAAGCTAATTAAATTACTTAAATAGTCTTCAAACTTGTTAGAATTCGTTTGAGCGAAAAGACTTTTTGGTGAATATGTTACACTATCTAAAGGTAATTTTTTTAATTTTTTTAAATGAGAATTGTATGAAATCAACTCTTGGGATCTAAATCCAAAGTTAAAATCATCATCAACAATGGTTTTTAACTTAAAAATTGTCTTTTGATCTTTTAAATTATATTTTTTTGTATTAATATCAAAATTTAAAACTTTATCTAAATCAAATACAACTAAATATGGAATATTTAATTCTGATAATGTATCTTTTAAACTACCAATAATGACATTATCAGAACACGAAAAAATATCTATTTTTTTTAAGATGGGAAATTTTTTTGATAATAATTGATTACCAAATAACTCAATTTCAGTTTCTCCTTCTACAAACAAAACAAAGTTACTAAAAAACAACCTTGATTCATTATCACTAAATATATTTAAAAACTTACTAGAATAAATATTACAGTTAAATCTTTTTACTTGAGTAGGCGAATTTTTCGTTGATCGTTTCTTAAAATGTATAACTTGTTGAATATTTGAAAATAACTTAATACTATATTTTAGTATGTTTGGAGAATGGGTTGATATAAATAGTTTTGGTAAAGGAGTTTTAGTTTTTCCTAAAAATCGATAATAAATTTCACTTAAATTTTGAACCAACTCTTCCGCTTTTTTAGGATGCAAACCTATTTCAGGCTCATCAATGTATAAAACTGGAGAAATATAACTAGATCTTGTTAAATTTACCATGATTGACAGAAAAATCTGTATATAAGCAGATGAATTTGCTCCATTCGATTGAATTTCTAGATTTTCGTTATTTAATTCAAAATTATGACCAGATACTCCAACTTTTATATAATTAAATAGTTTTTCTCTCGTAGAATATTTTTTTACCGAAACAGGGTTTTGATTAAAGTTATTTTCGATTAAGTTTATATATTTTGTATATGCTCCTTGCTTATGAGCAATATGTGTATCGAAGAATTCTAATATATCTTTTTGACTTACATTATGAGTTTTAAAGGAAGTTAACTTACTTGCGTTTTCCCATAGTTCACCCCAATCATATAAATTTAATTCTCGGGTATCAATTGTAAACAAGGGATATAGGTAATGTAAAATTCTAATGATCTCTCTGTTTTTTACAGACCATTTTATTGAGTTATTAGATAAAATATTTAGCTCAATAGTAAAAAATGGATTTTTTGTGTTTTTAAAAAAAACATTGTATATATTTTTGAAGAATGGGTTATTTAACTGCTCATTATAATTTGTAACAATCGAGTAAATTCGAGTCATATCATAAACAATTTTTATACTTCCAAAAATATCATAATTATTATGAAGCAATGGAGGCATTACTCGTTTTTCTTCTAAACAGTCATAAAAAAATTGTAATGCTTTTAGAAAATTAGACTTACCAACATTATTTTTCCCTACAATGCAATTAATATCCTTAATTTCATCAACTTGAAAATTATCAAATGAAAAAATGTTTTTGATAGTAATGCTTTTAATTGTCATAAACTTATAAATATAATTAATTAGATTTCAAAACATTAACTTGAAAGACAGAAATTAAACCGTATTTCAAATTCATATAACAACTTAAAATATAAGGATAGCACATAGGACTAATTATGATTTTAACAAACCACTTGCGCAGTCAAGTGAGTGAGTTAGTTGCGCGGCGCAGGGCCTAAAATCTAGTTTTTTCTTATGCGCCTCAAATTGAGTCATAGTCTAATCTCTTGCCTCGTCCGCATTATTTTTCCATCCTAAAACGCACATTATGACTGGGTTTTGCCCGCACAAGTCCGCCGCAACAAGTAATTATCCAGGGGCTGGATAATCCCATCACCACCCCCAGCCCCCCTTCTCAACACAAATCCCCATCAGCTTTTCAGCCTTGCAGTATAACTCCACTTTGCCCCCCAAATCAGCGAAATTTAGCACTTTCCAAGCAAGCCCTCAAGGTCCATCTAACACGCGCATTTTCAGCTTATCCTGTTTCCGTATAACTCCACCCCAGGAAGAATTATCCACCCCAGTATATTGCCTCTGAAGAATTCTTCGCTTTCTGTATAACTCCACTTTTTAGAGAATTACTCTCTTTCTGTATAACTCCAAAATTAAAAGCATGCTCTACCCAAGGAAAATCCAGACAGAACCCTGCCGCAAACAGGCAATCACAGCTGGACAGAATCAAAACCACCCCCATAGAATACAATTCAATCGAAAAAGAATCAAGAGCCCATCAGAGACCAAAAATTTGTCACATAAGTACAGTTTTTTAACAAAATATTGAAATTTGTTAAATTGTATTTTGTTTGTCATAATTGGATGAAAACCTCAATAGGCAAGAGACTTTCTGGGAGTGGTGAACACCAAAAATAGATCATTCATCGCTTTCTGGATAACGCACAAAATCCGGAATTATACAGAAGAAGGGTTTGTGTGTTGAGTCATTTTTCAGTGCCTGGCTCCAATTTCGGCCTGCAGGCTTTCCATTTTTCAAGCGAATGCGTATGGGCAAGATTGTGACAGGGAGGATATTATTATCAATTGAGGTGAATCCTACTGTTAGCTGAAAGGTTTGTTGCTCTCCTCCAGCACATCTCTGAATTAACTTCACGTTCCGCATATCTTAATACAGAGTTAGCTTCTTCAGCCGCGAACACTTTCAGCCAAACCCCATTTTCTCGGGGAGCAGAATTTCTTTCACCCTTGCTTTGCCCCTCCAGGTGGGCCATTTTAAAGCTTTCTCTTCTTTTTTGAGACTAAATCAGCAATCTGAGGCAAGCTGAAAAGCTTGAGCTGCTACAATAGAAGAGGTATTTCAGCTTAATCATTTTAACCACGATAAGGAAAACACTCCGCATGTCAGATCTTCGCTTTCAGACCGGCTCTATGCAGGCTTTCTGGAATGCCAGACAGAGCGGAAAAGATCCCAATACCCTGAAAGACGACCCCGCCGCCCAAGCTTTGGGCAAGGTCTTTCAGGATCAACAGTTGACCCGCAAAGAATATGACCAGCTCAAAACCCTCTATTTGAAATCCAATCCCGACGGGGATTTTGAGACGTTTTTGGCCGACGCCCTCGATGGCAGGGCCGATGGCAAAACCCTCACAGCCTTTGCTGACGCCGTGCGGGAATTGAGTCGCAAAGGCTCTGCCCTTTCCTCTGTCTCCTTTCAAAACAATGAACAGCATACGGGCTTTCAAAGTCTGGCGGCAGCCATCTTACAACCAGATAAGCAGGTGCTCGACGCTGTAAAGGCTGCCGATAGCGATGGCAATGGCAGAATCGAAGGCCAGGAACGGGCCCAACTGAAGAGCGTCTTAAATGCTCAGAACTCCCAGGATTTCTCAATGGTGGCCAAGGCCCTGGACGATGGCATGACCACCCTGGCCTACGATGCCAAACAAAAAACACTGAGCCTCTTCTTCAGCGAGCGGCCCCCTGCTCTGTCGGGCAGAGTGCAAGATGTGCGTTTCAGTGGCGAGTTAAAACTTGAAGACATCGATGGAGTCAATGATCTCAGCCGCGATGATTTAAAGGGCAGGGCCAATGGCCAGGTGCAGATCAGCTATCCCTTTCTCTCTGAAGTCATTCATGATGCCTTGAACCCCAATTTGCCCAATATGTCAGGTTCTGCTTTGGGTCTCAGTGGCGGCTTTCGTTTTTCACTGCAAAACGAGCATTTTGATGCCCAGCGCGGCATGTATATTGTCAATGCCACCACCACCCTCAGTGCCGGGGTCTCACGTTTTTCAGCCTCTCAGGATATTCCGGTAGAAATTCAAATCAAGCATTCCCCAGAGGGTGAGCTTCAGATTCAAATTCCCGCTTTGGATGATGTCTCTGTGCCTGGTTTGCGCGCCGCCGCCTGGAAATTGCGCGATGGCTTGTTGCAACGGGTTTCTTCGGGCATGGAGCGGGCCGTCGATCAGCAGTCCATGGGCGTGAAACTTCACCCCCACGTCAAAACCATCGAGGGCACCTATACCAACTGGCATTTGGGTGAGTCCCGTGGGCCAGTCAGTCAGCGCCTGGTGCTGCAGCCCAGTTTGCAACTCCAGTTAAAAAATCCCCTTCCCCGCTCAGATGGCAAACCGCCAGCGGATATGCTATTAGACCTGCAGGCCGATCGCAGCAATACCCAGGCCAAGGTTCAGGCCAAAGGCATTCAATTGCAGTTAAAAAATGTGCCCGTGGCTGGCAGCTCAGATCAGAAGGCCACCGTCTCTGCTGCCAGTCAGCGCGATCGGGTTTCCGACAGCGCACGGGTTCAATTGGAGTATGGGCTGGACATCGACATCGCCAAGGGCGGCAAGCTGCGCCATGAGGCGGTGATTCAGGAAGCCGATTTTAATTTGGATGTTCAGGCCGATGAAATGGCGGATTTTGCCTTTGTTCCCCGCACAGAAGCCGTCTTGGGCAAAGAAGGCAAGGCCCGCATGCAATTGCGAGGCCATTTAGAGGTCAGCCCCGATCATCAGGTGCGTGGCAGCCTCAATGGCAAGATCAGTGGGCAATCCACCCAGGGGGAAGCCTTTACGCATTTTAAAACCCATTTGGACACAGGCAAAACCGAGGCCCAACGCATTTCGCTGGCGGGCACCGATTTAAAGTACAACCCTGCCGCCGGGCAAAAAGGCGAGGTTCACCATGCCCGCTTGCAGGCCCAAACCGGTGAAGTCACTCGCGGGGCCGCGCAACCGGTTAAACTCGAACTGAACCAAGCCGAAGGCCAGGTTAAAATCGACCTGAAAGTCTTGCAGGAATTGCAGGATCAGCTCAAGCAGGGCAATGAACAGCTGCTCAAAACCCTCCAGTCTGTGGGTTTGAGTGATGAAACGCTGCAAAAACTGACCAAGGGTTCGCGCAAGGAATTGCGCCAATTGCTGAAACTTGACGATTTCCTGCCCCGTTTGCAGTCTGCCATGGTGCGCTTTGAGGCCGGGCACTGGGAATTGGCCATTGATCGCCAGGGCTACCAGGTCAAGGGCAAAGAGTTGCATTTAAAAGCTGAAACCCAAGAGACAGGGGCCGATCAGGTACATGCCGGAGCAAACTTAGAAGTTTCAGCCCAAAGTCTCGAAGGGCATTCTTTGACCACACCGATCAGCATCAAAGGGCTGCAGCAATTGCAGAAACGGCTTCAGGATGCACCTTTTCTGCGCGAAAGCATTATGAACCGGCTTAAAATTGCAGGTTTGACCCCTGAACAAATCGCCGTGTTTGAATCGGGAAATGCCCAGGCCTTAGAGGCTCTCTTGCGGGTCAGCGACTTGCCCGAACGGCTTCAGGCGGTTTTGTCTGACAATGAAGTCAGGCTCGAAAATCTGTCTGCAGATTTGAAGGCCGAACGGGCAGACCACGAGACCGGGCTGCTTGCCCAGGCACATTTTGAGGCCGGCAGTCTGCGCCTGGATGCCAGTGAAAATTTAATCACCCCAGAGCTGCTCAAAACGATTCAGGCCCGCCTGCAGCCTCCCAACCGGGAAGCGGCTGAACTCTTGGAAACCCTGCACGATGCCGGGCTCAGTGAGGCCCAGATTGAACGCTTGAAATCTGGCTCTGAGCAGGAGCTGGCAGAGCTGGCCAAAGATTCAGATTTTGTTCAGAAAATGGTCTTTGTGCCCGCCCGCAATCAGCTTCACCTTTCGCTCAAAGACGGGGCAGCCCAAGCCCAGATTCAGGCGACTGAATCCTCAGGCAATCGGCTCGAACTCAAGGCCGGAGCCGCAGGGCTCTCGGGGCGGCATGACAGCCCCGGCAGTTCACGCCTCAAGGCCGATAGCTTGCAGGCCGAGGCCCAGTACCAGGATGGGCAGGGCAACCGCCTGCATTTAGAGACCGTTTTAGAAAACAGTCAGTTTCGCAAAGATGCGCGTGGCAAATACGTGCTCGAAGCCCCCCAAGCAGAAAGCGTAGCTGAGCTGCGCCTGGCGCTGAAAGACTTCAACCGTTTGGTAGAGGCGGTGGGCCCAGTTGAACTCAAACGTCTGGTGGAAGCCGGTCAAAAAGATGATCTTCAGGGCATTCTGCACAGCATGGGCCTGACCGAAGCCCAAATCGCCCGCACCATCGCCATCCTCTGGCAGCCCCAGGTCAAAGCCCTTTTGGGCACCAGTGATTTTGTCAAAGCCTTAGAAAATGCAGAAACCTTGGATATCCGCATTCAGGCCAATACCTCTGCCCGTATCAGCAACCCCACGGGCCAAATCGAAGTCGATGCCAAGGGGGCCGGCACAATGCATGCCGCTCTCAAAGATGCCTCAGGAAACGCCCTCGTGCGTTCTGAAGGCCAGGCCCAGGGCCTGAAAGCAGGCTTGGACGCTTCAGGGGTTCAGCTGGATATTGCTAAAATTTCTGGAGATACCCGAGGCTTGCATGCCGATGGCTCTGAGTTTATTAAGTTATCTGGCAGTATTGCTGATTTCCGCAGCCATTGGAGCGAAGCGCAGAAATCTGTTGGAATGGGTGCTGTTAGGGCAGATATCGACGCAAGTACCCAATTGGATTCTGAATCGCTTGAAAAGATTCAGGATATTCTTAAAAACTTTAAAGATGCCCTGCAAGAGCGCCTCAAATCTTTTGGCTTGAGTAAACAACAACTTGAAAATTTGATTCGGGCCTTTGGCCAGAAGCAATTCAGCCAGTGGTTTTCTGGGGCAGATCGCGAACAGATTCAGGCCTTTGCTGAGCAGTTTGGAATCAGCACCCAGCAATTGGAGCGGATTCTGGATTTGATGCATGACCAATCTTTCCATCAGGTGATTGAAGAGATCTATAATTTTTCAGAGCTGCTCGACAAGGCCGAGCTGAAGACCCATCTCGGCGTAAGTGCAGGGGGCATGGACTGGTCTGACAACGACAAGCAAATGGTGTTGGGGCTGCGCGATTTGCAGGCCAATCTCACGGTCGACAGTCAAAATGCCCAGGGCCACTCAAGCCTCAGCGTGCATGCCGAGCAGGATCAAACCCGCCGCGAACGCACCAAGTCTGAAAGCCATACCACCTGGGGGGAAACCCGTTTCACGGTCTCAGGCGATTCGCAAGATCGCTTGGGCAACCAGATATCTGCCCAGGGCAAATTGAGTTACCAGCCCGGAGAAGTGCGCACCCAGGCCGACGGCAGCTCTCAGCTGAAATTTGGAAAAATTGAAGGCCAGCTGAGCGGGAAAATGTCTGGCCCCAAGCTGCACCAGGCGGATCTTTCTGTGCAGGGAGGCCTGGATTCCATTGAAACCAGCAGCAGCAGCCCTGAGGATTCAGTCTTGCAGCTTGCGAATCTGCAGACCTCTGGCAGCCTCAATATTCAACAGGGCAAAGAAAAGACCCAGTTGGATGCACGCGTAGGTCTTGAGCACCTGACCTCACGGCCCGAACAGCTCAAACTCGACCAGCTTCAGGTTCAGGGCGATTACCAGGCCGATTCAAGCTCTGAAAGCCTGGGGCATCAGCGCCGGGATCACGGCAGTCTTTCAGCTCAGAACCGCATTGCCTCAATCGAAGTGGGCAAAGAAGGCGCGCATATCCAGGGAACCCAACTTTCAGTCCAGGCCCAGGCCAGCCTCTCAGAAGATGGCAAAACCTCAGCCCATCTGGCGGGGCGGATTCAAGATGCCAAGGTCCATGATATTCAGGCCCATGCCGGGCATGTCAAATTGGATCAAGTCGATGGGCATTTAATGGCAGAAGTGCGTACCCCCACAGCCCGCACCAAACTCAGCGCAGACCCCCACTTGGCTGGGGTAAGTGCCCATGAAGGGTTGGTCACTGCAAAAGATCTTCAGATTCGCGGAATTGAGGGCGATGCACGGATACGCATGCAAAAGGTGCGTGAGCTTTTAAGCGCCAGCCCCAATGCTTTAAAAGTCTTGAACCAGGTCGCTTCACATTTTGGCACGCGACCGTCTGAATTGTTTACCAATGATACCCTGACCTTTAAGCTGAATCAGGGCCAGTTAATCACCCAGCCCGGCCAGGAAGACGCTCTGCGCAATCCCAAAGATTTCAGTGGACAGCTTCAAATTCCCGGTTTGCAGACCCAATTGGGCAAAGCGGATCTGAATCTCGATTTAAAACATCTGAGCCTCAATCCCAACCCGGATGCTTCCCCACGGGTGGAGCTTTCAGGTCAGGCCCGTTTTGAGCCCCGTCAACCGGCCTTTAATCAGGCGATCAACCAATTGCTCAAACAACAGTTCAGTGCCTGGGGTTTGCCCAATCTGAATGCCTCGGTGGAGATCAAAAATGGAGAATTTCAGGTCAAAATTGACCGCTGGTTTGTGGCGGGCTTGGTCAAAGCCGATTTTGAGGGCGATCGCATGTCGATTGAATTGGATCGTGTCAAACTCCTGCGTTTTATCAGCGCCAAAGGCCTGATCACAGGCAAAGTAGCTGATTCGCTTGAAAAGAACCTGATTGATTTTTCTCAGGACGAAAACCGCCTGCATTTATCGCTGAACGATATGACCGAAGCAATCCTGCACAAGGACAATCTTCAGATCAAACGCGTGGAGTTGGCGCCAGACAATCATTTTGAAATTCAGTTCAACTATGAAGATTCTCAGGCCTATAATGCGGGAGCCCGCCAACGCCAGGTCAAAAAAGTTCAGGAGCGGGTGCTGCAAAACCGCAGCGAAAGCGAACTTGAGGATATTGTAGAAGACATGGGCAAGAGCACCCGTCAGCGCCTCTTTCAACAGGCCAGTTCCCAGCAGTTACGCAAAATGCTGGAAGCGGTGGGCAATGACTATGACAATGTATTACGTGAGACCTTGGCCCAAGAAAAGGATCTGAAAAACTACCCACTTGAAAACCGGGCGATCATGGCGGCTTATCTGGCCTCCGACAAGGGCTTCCTTGAAGGCGTAGATCGTCAGGAAAAAGATCTGATCAAAAAACTTGTGAATTCTCTGCAAGGCCGGGATTACCAGGTTTTCGCAAAGAGCTTGAGTGCCGATGAACTCAAACGCATCAACCAATTCGCCCATGCCGAGCTGGAAGCGGCTTACCAGCGCCTGAAAGCCAAGGGCACTTAAGTCAAAAGATTGAAACCAAGGGATTGAATCCCCAGGTTTTAACGGAGTGCGTTCAAGTCAAGGGTGCCTCAGTTCAAGGTTTCAGCAGGATTTGGGTGCCTTTCCCTGCCTTGAGGAAGTTTTTCGCATTGCCCTGATTGACTGCAATTTCAAGAAAATCACTGCTCCCCCACAGGGCCAGCAGTTGACCTGCTTGCGATTGTGAATAGGTGCTGCTGATTTCGGTTAAAACATGGCCATTGATCTGCAGACTGCAATTTAGGTTTTCGTGGGGGCCGATCTTGAGGTTCCGACAGGCTTCCATATCCTCTCGGGAGATATTGGTGATTAAATTGCCAAAATGATCGTGGAACAAGACCTCGCCCTGCATCTGGTGAGCTTGCGTTTTGACCTCAGGCCATTCCAGTTTCACAATCTCTGTCAAGGCCGGGCCCAAATCTGAGGGTGAAACCCCATTCAAGAGATGGGCAGAGACAGGCGCAAAGATATCGCGCCCGTGAAACGTCGGGCTGACACGCTCGAGAAAATAGCCAGGGTTTTCAAGGCTGTAAATCGCTTGGGCAGGATAATCCCTTAAAACATAGCTGAACAAGCCATTGTCGGGGCCCACCAGCCAAAAGGGACCGGCCTGAATACACAGCCCTTTGCGTTTGGAGCCGACCCCAGGATCAATCACTGCCAAGACCACGGTTCCCTCAGGAAAATAGCGCAGGCTGGTCATGAGCGTAAACGCCCCCCAGTGAATGTCTCCCCGGGGAATCTCATGGGTTAAATCCAAAACCGGGGCTCCGGGCTTGATTCTGTCGATCACGATTTTCATCAGTCCGACATAGGCATCTTGGGTGCCAAAATCTGTTAAAACGGCAATGCGGTTTGCTTTCATTTTGAGAATGCTCACTATATTTTATGATCAAAGGAAGGCAAGGGGCCTTCTTCTTCGGGTTCGGTGAGTGAACTGGGCGCGGGGCTGTTTTTTTGAGTTGGTTTTGCCATGAACTGGGCATATTGAGGCGTTGATACCCGCTGCGCCGTGGGCTGGGGTTCAGGATGCTTTTCCAGTTCACTTAAGTTGTGCAGAATCTTTTCAGTTTTTGTTGGAAAACTGTGAAGGTATTGCGCAAATCCGGCATGGATTTCGGCGTAATTTTTTTGTAAAAGCTCAAACTTCAGGGCCAGCTGCAAACCCGTCTCTGGGCTGAGATTGACGTGAATTCCGGATTGCCCCGGCAATTCAGAAAGCAACATCTGACGCAGCGGAGCCTCCAGGGGTTTTAAGTTGGGGTTTTGTCTGATTTGACGCAAGCACTGGTTGGCTTCCTCAAGCCAATGATTTAAATGGGTCTGCAATAAATCCCAATCAGGTGAGAGCTTTTGGGCACAAATACTTTCAAACTGCCAAGGGGTACCCAAATCCTTGAGTTGAATTTCACGGCCTTCAACTTGTAAAAAACCTTCGGCATCCAAGTGAATCTGTAGGCCCGTTTGGATATATATTTGAGTTGCTAGCGTTTTGATGTGTAACTGCAAGGCCTCAGGATTGCAGAGGTCTTCCTCACCGAAATCATAAACCTGCCCATTGAGTTCAAGCTGGCCCAAGACTTGGTTTTGCGTTTCTGGCTCTGGAGCTTCTTCGCCCATAAACAGACCTTCAGGCAGGTGAAGAGCTTGGATTTCTGGGCTTTCTGAACTTAAACGGCGGATCTCGATCTTGCCAGCACTGCCTGATTGGGTCTGCGTTAAAACCAGATAATTTTCAGGATTAAAACTGGCGCGCACCCCAGTCTCTGCAGTGTGTTGGTTCAACTGGTTTAAAATCTCTTGATAAACCCCAGAGAATTGGCTCTGACGGTTTTCAAGTTTCAGAGAAATCTCTATGCCGTTGAGAAGGTAGCTGCCAAAGTTGAGCTGCCCCAGGGTTCCAGGAATTTGCTCCTGGTTCAGGCTCGACAGCCCTGGTTTTAAACCCATATGACAGGCCTTCAAGCCTGCGGGAAGGGGCATCAGGATTAAGTCTTGTATTCGAATATTCCAACCTTCCCGACCGGGCAAGGCTTGAAATACAAGCCTTGAATCCTGGCGCAGCACCTGAAACCCCAGCATTTCCAAATCTAAATCGAGACTGGTGGCGAGATATTCGCTGAGATGTCGGGCAATATTGCCGTGGGCAAAGGTTTTGAAGGGGGGAATACTCAATTCAAGTTCTTCGCTGTGCTGATCGGGTGCGATCAGCTCAATCACGAGCACAGGAAAGGCATAACGCGTTTCAGGCTGAATATTCTGAATCGGCTCACCCCTCAGTTGACAGGTTTGCCCTTTGCTGAGATTGGGTTGAACAGGCTCAAGCGACAAAACCCGTGCAAAGGGAGACTCAGGAGCGAGGGGCAGGCTCTGAAGGGGCAGCGCTTGGGGGCTTTTGAATGTAAATTTTTCTTCAGAAGGCAATTCAGGCAGATGGGCAAGCAGTTCTTGCCCCCTTTGTTTTAAACGCGAGAGCGTAAGCGCGAGCATGGTATAGATATTTACGGGTGTGACCATCTTGATGGCTGTTTCTCAGTAAACTTTACTTTTTTCAGTATACTCTTCTCAGATTGATTGGGTCAGTAGTTCGGGGTTGTTTTCAATCCTGCAAAGGCCATGGTAGGGTGGAAAGATGCGAATTGTACTGGATGCCCGATGTCTGGTTTTTCCTTTGCATGGAATTGCCAGATACACACGCAATTTAATTCAAAATCTTCCCCTGGCTGATACAGATCAGTTGTGGGTGCTCTATCACCCCATGGCCTTTCAGGCCTTTGAACACAAGGGAGTCACCTGGATACCCTGGCAGGGAAAAACTTTTTCACTGCTTTCCTTTCTCGAACTGTATCTGTTTTTAAAAGAGAATCAGGTGGATCTGTTTCACAGCCCCTCTTTTTTTTGCCCGCCCTTTTTGCCCTGCCCCTGGATTTTAACCCTGCATGATTTGATCCATGTGCAGCGGGCAGAAGAGTATACATTTTTGCATCGCCTCTATTTTGCCTGGTTGCAGAAAAAAGCACGCCAGGCAGCGGGGCTGCTGACCGTTTCTGAAGTCTCGCGAGAACTGATCAAAACCTGGCTGGGCCCCCAAGCCCCAGCGATTGAAGTCAGCACTTTGGGGGTGGAAGCACATTTCACGCCCCGAGTTGAAAATCGGGAGTTTCGTAAACATTACCATTTGCCCAAAGAATATTGGTTGTTTATTGGCAATCACAAAGCCCATAAAAATTTTAAGCTCTTAAAACAGCTTTGGCAGCAGGCCCGCGATCTGCCTGTGCTGGTCACACTTGGGTTGCCCGAATTAAACTTGCCCGGCATTCTCAATCTGCCAGGGCTTGCAGATCAGGATTTGCCCGAGCTCTATTCCCATGCCTTGGGCCTGATTGCCCCCTCTTTGACAGAGGGTTTTGGCTTGCCCCCGCTTGAGGCTTTGGCGTGTGGCATTCCGGTTCTGGCGGCAGATATCCCCGTTTTTCATGAGGTTTTAAAAGACGCTGCCAGCTATTTTGACCCGCTCTCGCCCAGCGATTTGGAGCAAAAGATCAGGCAGTTTAAAGCGCAGCGATCTGAGCAAAGGCCTGCGCTGGCCTATAGTTGGCAAAACTTGGGCAGCACGACCTATGCCTTTTATCGGCGGTGCTATGCTGCCTGAAAAGACTGCCTTGATACAGGATTGGCTGATTGGCTGGGGAGGGGCAGAGCAGGTTCTGCTCGAAATCGCTCAGCTTTTTCCAGGGGCCCCGATCTATACCTCTTTGTTTGATGCTGAGCATTTGCCCGCTGAATTTCAAACCAAGCAAATTTACACTTCTTTTCTGCAGCAGCTCCCCGGTGCCTTGAAACGCCACCGTTTGATGTTGCCCCTGATGCCCCTGGCCTTTGAACTCTTTGATTTGAATGGTTATGAACTCGTGATCAGCAGCAGCCACGCCTGTGCCAAAGGGGTGATTCCGCCCCCTGGCGCCTGCCATCTTGCCTATATTCATACCCCGATCCGCTATGCCTGGGATATGTTGCCAGCCTATTTTGCCCAGGCCCAGCCTTCCCTTTTGAAACAGCTGTTGATGCACCCCCTGCTGCACTATCTCAGACAGTGGGACCTGCTTAACAATTTCAGAATCGATGCCATGGCCTGCAATTCGCGCTTTGTAAAACAGCGGATTTGGCGTTACTACCGTCGAGAAGCTGAGGTGATTGCCCCGCCTGTCAAAATTCCAGAGCAGCCCCCCCTGCGGGATGAACAGGATTTTTATTTGATGGTTTCGCGTGCGGTGCCGTATAAACGCCTCGATCTGGCGATTGAGGCCTTTCGCGAAAATGGCAGAACCTTGGTCGTGGTCGGAGAGGGCCCTGAATTATCGGCACTCAAAGCCCGGCCCCATGACAGGATTCAGTTCAAAGGCCACCTCAGTCGGGCTGAAATTGAAAAGCTTTTCCTCAGTGCCAGGGCCTTGATCTTTCCGGGCCTAGAAGATTTTGGCATTGTGCCAGTTGAGGCCCAGGCGTTTGGCTGCCCCGTAATCGCCTTTGGGCAGGGAGGCGTGCTCGATTCGGTTTTGCCTGAAGAGACGGGCCTGTTTTTTCAGGAACAGACGGTGCAAAGTTTAAACCGTGCGCTTGAAGCCTTTGAAGCCTGTCATTTTGATCCCCTGCGGCTTTATCTCCATGCGCAGGCCTTTTCAGAACCTGCTTTCCAAAGCAAATTCAAGGCGTTTGTAGCGGCTCACTACGCAGAATTCAGACAGAAACGCGCGCTTTAGATCCCACCGGCAGAGCGAATCAAGCTTAAAAACTCATTGCGTGAATTCATATCGTCTTTGAAACAGCCGCCCATTTTACTGGTAATCGTTTCGCAGTTGATATCTTCAACGCCCCGGGCTTTGACACAATAGTGTTTGGCACTTACCAAAACCGCGATATCCGGGGTTTCGAGAATATGCTCAAGCGTATGGTAAATCTGCTCTGTCAAACGCTCCTGAATTTGGGGCCGTCTTGAAAAATATTCAACCACCCGGTTCATTTTGCTCAGGCCGAGTACTTTGGCGCGGGGAATATACGCCACATGGGCATAGCCATCGATCATCACAAAATGGTGCTCGCAGGTGCTGTGCACCACGATATTCTTTTCAATCACCATCGAATCGTAGCCCATTTTGTTTTCAACCGCTGTAATCTTGGGGAAATTTTGCGGATCCAAACCCCAGTACATTTCATTGATAAACATCGTCGCCACCCGTTGGGGCGTATCCTTTAGGCTATCATCTTTAAGATCCAGGCCCATCACGGTTAAAATATCGCGAAAACTTTTTTCAATCGCGGTGACCTTTTCAGGGGGGCTCATTTGGTAATTATTGCGTGGGGTTTCAACCCCTTTGCTTAAGAGATAATCCAAAACTTTTTGTCCAAGCTTGGCATCTGTTTTACTACAATCGAGGCTCATTCAAAAGACTCCTTCTTCAGTTGCGGATCATTGCACTTGATTGAGTGTAGCCCAGTGAACAGGTTTTTCTCAAGCAGGAAGGAGCTGAAAATTCGCAAGAAAAAAGGGGGAATTGCTTCCCCCTACAGGGTTCAAGGAATTTAAGGACTTACCCAGTGGGTAAACAGTGAATCATAAAACGCTGGATTACACCGCAGCCAAAAAAGTTGATTCAGGCTTAAGCTGGCTGCATATTATATGTTTCCCAGGCTTAAACAAGAATATGTATCAGAAAAGCAACTTTTTACTATCTTTTTACATTTGACGCAGAATGGACGCGCCTGCCACGCACAGATTCCCGATCGGGATTGATATCAAGAACCTCAACCTCAAGAAATCTATTGTGATCTTCTGCACTGCAACCGGGAACCTGAACCCGCAGATAATGCGGCGTATAGCCTTTGCCCAGGCCCTCTTTGCTGATCGTTTCGATCAATACTTTGACGGTTTTCCCTTGCCAGGACTGCATCCAGGCCGACTGTTGTTTGTGGCTCAGTTCCAACAAACGCTGGGAGCGAGCTTCAATCACCGCTTCGGGCAGCTTGTCTTTCATAAAGGCTGCACGGGTGCCGGGTCTGACTGAAAAAGGAAAGACGTGAATTTTATGAATGCCCAGTTCTTCCATCAATTGGTAGGAGGCTTCAAAATCTTGATCTGTTTCACCGGGAAAGCCGACGATCATATCTGTTGTCAGGGAGATATCTGGCATGGCGGCTTTGAGTGCCAGTACGGTTTTGCGAATTCCCGCCTGGGTGTCTCTGCGCCGCATGCGTTCCAAAACCGTGTCTGAGCCACTTTGGATTGGAATATGTAAGAATCTGCAGATTCTGGGGGAGTTTGCCATGGCTTCAATCATGCGTGGGCTGATTTCATGGGGGTCAATTGAACTCAGGCGCACAGCTGTGATTTCTGTTTCAGAATTGATACGTTCCAAGAGTTGATCGAGGGCATGGGTATTTTTTTCATGGCCCAAGGCGCCCAGATGCACGGCTGTCAGAACCACTTCCTGGTAGCCCAAAGCATGGGCCAGGTTTAAACGTTTGATGATTTCATCTGTCTCCAGGCTGCGAACGGTGCCCCGGCGGGCCGGAATAATGCAAAAGGCGCAGGATTCAAAACAGCCATCGGCAACTTTCAAATTCAGGCGCGTGGTGCGCGATTCATGCACTGGCGGAAAGGGCCGTTCAAACTGAGGGTGGGGCGCTTCGCCCAGAAAGCGGTGAAGCTCTTCAACCAGACTTTCTTTGCTCAGGTTGGGAATATACAGATCGGCAATCCCCTCCATTTCAGGATGGCCTTGCAAAGAGCGTCCTGCGCAACCTGTCACCACGACGGTGGCTGCCGGATTGCGACGCCGGGCCTGGCGAATCATCTGACGCGACTGGCGCTCTGCTTCAAGGGTGACAGCACAGGTATTGATGATATAGATATCTGCGCTTTCGCGGTAATCGACGATTTTCCAACCGCTTTCCAGGCTGTGTTCACGGTAGGTACTTTCTTCTGCCTGATTGAGGCGGCAGCCCAAGGCCAAAAAAGCGACGGAACGCAGGCTGGCAGGATTCGGCGGTTTAAGTGAGGGGGCGGTTGACATTTAATAAGCTCCGGGTCTGAGGGGATGGGAGGGGTAATAATAGCCCCCTCCTCCAAATGGAAAATCCCAAATCTGATATTTGTTGATACCGGGCAGTTTACCACTGTAGTTTATTTCCAGGGAAGTTGAAGCGCCGGGCATGAGGGGACGGGGCAGGAATATTTTCAAACGGCCCTGGTGGTGCTGGTATTTTAAAGCACTGCCAGCACTTTTGACCGATGTGACGTGAAAGGCTGAACTCAAGCCCAAAGGCAGGGCTTTGAGCGCCGTTTGGCCCGAATCTTTGAGTGCAGCCAGGGCTTTGGCCTGAATTTTCAGATGGGCTTCAACCTGAAAGCGACTCTGTGCCGGAATCGTCTGATAATCCAATTGGTAATCCTGAATCGAAAAATAGGGGGATTCCGGGCCCGTTTCGATGTTTGCAAGTGCCTGGATCTGAAGCTGGGTCTGGGAGGTTTGTCGTGTGCCAGCAGCGTTCATATACACAATTAAGAGTCCGCCCTGGTGACTAAAGCGCAAAGGCGTTCCCGCTTGGTAAACCCCTTCAATTTGGCGATCGGCGGGGAGATAAAAGCGAAAACTGGCGGGCAGGGTGCCTGCACTGAGGGTCAGCCAGGTCGAAATTTGCATTTGACTTCCCTCGTTCTCAATTGCCAGATGTGCGTTAATTTTTTCAATCTGGGGCAAAGTCGTTTGGGCTTTGAGCAAAAGGCAGACCAAAGCCAGACTACCGGCTTGAATCCATCTTTGAAAGGGGTTTTTCATGGGGTTTGCAGGCGGGGCTGGGTCGCTAAGATCGCTTGCACTAGCCAAGCCAATTCTGATTCAGGCAGGCCTCCACCCAAACACAGGTTTTCCTCAGCTGAAAGGGTTTCAAAACAAATAACGGGCTGGCTGCGGTTTCTCCCTGTCGCCAGCGTTTTCAGATAAATATTTTTCAGCGCAGATTGTTCTATCCTTTGCCAGGCCTCAGCGCTGAACTGATCCTCTGGCCCTTCCCAAAAATGGAGCGTCTTGGCAAGCGCTTCCAGTCTGAAGACTTTTTTGCGCATCTGTTCTGTTCCCAAACCATAGAAAAGAGTTCCCAGGCCCAGCAAGGCCGGAAACAGACCGGGGTAGCCAGGTGCCAGCAGACTTAGATACTCCAGGCCTGCCAAGAGCAAGGTACTTGCAGCCAAAACTGAAATTTTGATCAGGGGGGTTCGCAGCAGCGGATCTGTCCAAGCAATCACATGGCTGCGAGCCAGCCAGCCTTCAGCATCTGTTTCAAACTGAATCAAGCCATTGGGGGAAGTTTGCACGGCCATGTTCCTGTGAAACCTTTATCTAAGAGAATGCCATCAGTTTAGCATTCTTGCAAATTCAAGGCCAATTCCTGGGCCTGCTGACGACCGGGTCTGAAACTGAGATTGCTTCAGCTTGGTAAAAAGGATTTTGGCAGACTGTGTTAAAATGCCTTTTATTTCTTAGGGTAGGTGGCGGATGGGCATTTCAATCTTTACGCAAAAGGCTTTTTCAAACCTCTTGCTGGCAAATTCAGATCTTTTTGAAAATGCCCCTTTGCAGCTGGTTCAATCAGAAGCTGAACTGATCGGGCTGCTTGACTCAAAGAGCCATTCTATAAATGAATGTTCAGATATTTTTGTGGTCAATCCTGCTCTGGTGCATGAAGAAGCATGGCCCAAACTCAAGCATTTTGCACAAATGGGCACACTCTGGCTGAGTCTTGAAACCTCTGCAAACTTAAAGCAGATTCTTGAAAGTACGGGGGCCCATGAAAGTTTTCTGAACCCAATTGAACCTGAACTTTTGAGATACCGGCTTGAAAAGGCTGTTCAAACCTGGCAATTTAAACAGGAAAGTTTGAGACTGACGCAGGAAAACCGAAGTCTGCGCGATGAGGTCTTGCAACTGAAAGAACGCCTGATCCAGAATTCAGGTCGCGATCCCTTAACCGGCCTCAGCCATCTCGAGGCCTTTTATCAGGTGCTGGAACGTGAATGGCGACGCGCTGTGCGTGAGCAGTATTATATGTCGTTGCTGCTGGTCGATATGGATTTTTTCATTCAAATCAACCAAACCTATGGCACAGATTGCGGCGATCTCTGTTTGCAGAAAGTGGGCGAAATCTTAAACCACTATCCGTTGCGCCCAGGCGATTTAACTGCCCGTTATGGCGGGGAAGAGTTTGTTGTGCTTTTGCCCAATACCAGTCTCGAGGGCGCGCGTGCGGTGGCCGAAACCCTGCGTAAAAGTATTGAAGATCTGCAGATTGAGTTTGAGCAAAAACTGATTCCTCTGACGGCCAGCCTGGGGGGAGCGACGCTGTATGTACATGACGATGCTCAGAGCCCCCAATTGCTCTTTGATGCCGCTCAAAAATCCTTGCAGGAAGCGAAAATTGCGGGTAAAAATTTCGCGTGCCTGGTCGATCTCTCTGAAAATATGCTTTAAATGCTCTGATTCTGATGGTAGCCCAGTTCTTTTTTGAACTGGAGATCCATAATATGCATCCGCTCTGCCATCAGGCGAATCAATTTCAAAGCCAGAACGGGGTATTTTTCAAGCAATGAAAAAAACATATCACGATCTAAAACAATCAGTTTGGCGTGTGATTCTGCCTCTACGCTGGCTGTGCGCGGTAAATTGTTAAAAAGAGCCATTTCGCCAAAGACATCTCCGGCAGAGAGCGAACACAGGGAACGTTTGAGTTTGTTTTGCTGAATAAAAATATTGACGATGCCATTCAGTACAAAATAAATTTTATCGCCTAAATCACCTTCAGAGAAAATGAGTTCGCCACTTTCGTATTCAACTGCGTATTTGGGAGCCAATAACGCTAAAACCTTGGCATATGCTTTTTCAGAATCAATCGAAGGCATTTCAGTTTCCTCAACTTCTGCGTGGTGGATAGGATTATAAAGGAAAAAACGATTTTTTGCACCTTTGCGGCTCGCTTTTTTCAACCCCGGCAGAGAGTATAATACCTGTGCACGAAATTGACAGAAAGGCCGAGAAAATGCCCGAAACATCCCTCCAATACCTTGCCAAGCAATTGAAAGATCCAGATGAATTTCAACGCTGTGCAGCCGTACATGCCCTGGGAAGAATTGGACTTGCTGAAGCCCATCCCTATTTGCTTAAGGCTCTGAAAGATGCGCATTTTGAAGTGCGTGAGGCGGCTGCCTGGGGCTTGGGAGAAGCCCAGGTGACAGAAGCCATTCCAGATTTGCTGGCGGCCTTAAACGATCCCCATCCTGTGGCCTGGGCTGCCGTGGCAGAAGCTTTGGGTCTGCTCAATGTGTTTGAGGCCATTCCCCAGTTTATCGCAGCGCTAGATGCGCCTGAGGCTCCAAAACGGGCAGCCTCCGCCTGGTGTTTGGGGATTCTTTCTGTGAGAGAGGCGATTCCTGCCTTGATACAGCGGGTTCAGGACCCAGATGACGAGGTGCGTGCGGCAGCGATTCAGGCTTTGGGCGATTTGCAAGCCCAAGAAGCGATTCCTGCTTTGATTCCAGCCCTCAGCGATCAGGTTTCGGGCGTTTGCAGCAATGCCGCACTGGCCCTGGGGCAACTCAAAGCCGATGCAGCCATTGCCGAATTGATCAAGGCCCTCGAAAACCTGGGCTCAGAGGTGCGCAGCAATGCGGCCTGGGCCTTGGGTCAGGTACGGGCCACAGCGGCGAGAGCGGCGCTTGAAACTTTGCTGAAAGATTTTGTTGCAGAGGTCAGAGGCACAGCCCTTTGGGCCTTGGGCGAAATTCAAGCCCCTGAGAGTTTACCGGCTTTGATTGAGACCCTGGCGGATCCTGACGCTGAAGTTCAGGCCCAGGCCATTGAGAGCCTGGGCCAATTTGGAGCAGCTGCCGAGCAGGCTTTGCAAGCCGCACTCAGCCATGAAAATTCAGACATTCGCGCAGTCGCCAGCAAGTGTCTGGCTTAGCGCTTAAACCCCAGCCAATTTGGGCAGCAGGGCTTCAAACTCTGAACGGAATTTGGTCAGATAGGAACGGGTCGGCATGGTGGCTGCTGCTGCCAAGGGGCAAACAGTGCGGCCTTCCATCTGATTGGCGATATCGAGAATTTTTTCGACATCATCAGCGGTGCCCTGCCCTTTGAGCAGATTTTTCATGGTGCGGTGCAACCAACCCGTGCCTTCGCGGCAAGGGCTGCATTGTCCACAGGATTCATGGGCATAAAAGTGCAGGAGATTGGTGATCACTTCGACCATATGGGTGTCTTCGTCCATCACGATAATGCCTGCGGAGCCAAACATGGTGCCTGCAGCTGCAAGCGCTTCGTAGTCCATGGTGATGGTTTCGCATTCCTCAGGCGTCAAAACCGGGGTTGAAGACCCGCCAGGAATCACGGCTTTGAGTTTTTTACCGCCCCGCACTCCCCCACCGTATTCATTGATCAGAGTCATGAGGGGAATTCCCAATTCCTCTTCATACACGCCGGGTTTGTTGACATGGCCACTGATGCCAAACAAACGGGTGCCCGGACTTTTTTCAGTGCCCAGTTCGGCATAGGCTTTGCCGCCGTTTTGCAGAATCCAGGGTATATTGGCAATCGTTTCAACATTGTTAATAATCGTGGGGCAGCCAAACAAGCCCGCCACCGCAGGAAAAGGCGGTTTGAGCCGGGGATAGCCGCGTTTGCCTTCCAATGATTCCAGCAGGGCGGTTTCTTCTCCGCAGATATACGCACCTGCGCCACGGTGCACGACAATATCCAGTTTAAAATCTGTGCCCAGACATTTTTCACCAATCACGCCCTGGGCATAGGCTTCAGCCACAGCTTGAGAAAGATGCACTTCGGGCAGATGAAATTCTCCCCGGATATAGACAAAGGCCTGATGAACACCCAGGGCATAGCTGGAGATCAAAATGCCTTCAACCAGCATATGGGGATCCCATTCCATGATTTGACGGTCTTTAAACGTACCCGGTTCACTTTCATCGGCATTGACCGTCAGATAGCGGGGAACCCCTTCAGGCTTGGCGAGAAAGCTCCATTTCATGCCAGCCGGAAAGCCTGCGCCGCCCCGACCTCTCAAGCCCGAGGTTTTGACTTCAGCCGTCACTTCATCGGGCTGGAATTCGCTCAAGACTTTTTTTGCGGTTTCGTATCCACCGCGCGCAACGTAATGATCATAGGTCCAGGCCTGATCTACGCCGAAATAATTGGAGAGAATTTTGACTTTGGGCGCCATCTTAGGGGGCCTCCTTTTTGAGCGAATCAATCAACGCATCAAACTTTTCTGGGGTCAGGTTTTCATGGTATTCACGGTTGATTTGGCACATGGGGCCGGTTCCACAGGAGGCCAGGCATTCGACCCGCGTCAGGGTAAACTGGCGATCGGGGGTGGTCTCTCCCGCTTGAATGCCCAATTTCTTTTGCATATGCTCAATCAGGGGTTCTGCTCCCGCCAGTGCACAGGAGAGTGTATGGCAGACCTGAATATGGTGTTTGCCAATCGGTTCGGTCTGGTACATCGAGTAAAACCCAATCACGCTGTAAACATGGCTGGCAGGAATTTCGAGCAGATTGGCAATATATTCCATGGCTTCGGTGGAGACAAAGCCATCCACTTCTTGGGCAATCCAGAGACAGGTCAAAAGAGCTGCCTGTTTATGGGGGTATTTGGCTACAGCGGCTTCAAAGCGCTCTTGAATTTCAGGGGGGTATTTCATTTTTAACGCTCCAGTTCCCCGGCAATGATATTGATACTGCCCAAAATGGCAATGGCGTCGGCGATTAAGCCCCCTTCAATCAACTGGGGGTAGGCCGAAAAGATCGTAAAACAAGGGGGGCGGCAACGCACGCGGAAAGGGTGCCCACTGCCATCTGAGACGATATAAAAGCCCAGCTCACCATTGGCGGCTTCGGTGGCATCATAGTATTCTCCCGCAGGCACTTTGACGCCTTCGTAAATATGCTTGAAATGGTTGATCAGACCTTCAATATTGACATAGGTCTCTTTTTTGGGGGGCAGAGAAACCCGTTTGTCATCGCTGTTGACGGGCCCATCGGGCAGGGTTTTCAACGCCTGACGCACAATCCGAATACTTTGCGTGATTTCTTCAAAGCGTACCATGATGCGATCATAGGTATCTCCCACTTCTCCGACAGCGACGTCAAACTCATAGTTTTCGTAGCCATAGTAGGGGAATTCCTTGCGCAAATCATAGGGAATGCCTGTGGCTCTGAGACAGGGGCCTGTAAAGGCATAGCTCAAGGCGTCTTCTTGGGAGATAATGCCCACGCCCTGGGTTCTTTTCAGAAAGATTTTATTGCGAAAAACCAGCTTCAAGACGTCTTGCATGGCGATTTCAAACTCACCTAAGACATGCAGCACATCTGAGTCAAAACCTTCATAGGCATCACGGGCCAAGCCGCCAATTCGGGTAAAACTGTTGGTCAGGCGGGCCCCGGTCAGTTTGTCGAGAATATCATAGAGCTGTTCGCGTTTATTAAAGAGATACCAAAAATTGGTAAGTGCGCCAATATCCACGAGATTGGCACCAATACAGACCAGGTGATCGACAATCCGCATCAGCTCGCTGACAATCACCCGCAGGGCTTGGCAACGGGGGGTGATTTCCACCCCGATCAGGCTTTCAACGGCTTTGGCAAAGCCCACATTGTTCATAATCGCTGAGACATAATTCAGACGATCGGTATAGGGAATCACCTGATCATAGGTGCGGTTTTCAGCTGTTTTCTCAAAACCCCGGTGCAGATAGCCAATTTCACAGACCCCGGCTTTGATCGTCTCACCATCCAGGGCCACCAAGGTGCGCAGGGTGCCGTGGCTGGCAGGATGTGAGGGCCCGAGGTTCAAAAACATCAGGTCTGTATGTAAATCCCGATAAAACTCAGGCTCAAAATCCTGATTTATGGGGTGAAGTTCGTTGATTCTTTGCATCTTATTTCAGCCCCTTTTCAATCAGGCGTTTTTCCATTTCATCCATCAGCGAATCATTGACCGTTAAAACTTGGCGTTTATCGATGGGATAATCTTTGCGCAGGGGGTGACCCACGAACTCAATATGGTTCAGAATCCGTTTCAGATTGGGATGATTCACAAACTGAATTCCATACATATCCCAGACTTCCCGCTCCAGCCAATTGGCAGTTTTCCAAAGTGTACAGGCACTGTCGAGGGCGGGATCTGCGCCTCCAACGGGTACTTTTACGCGCAGGCGATGGCCTTTGTCTAAGGAGTGAAGATGGTAGACCACTTCAAAGCGCTGACGTTTTTTTTCAGGATAATTGAGATAGTCTACAGCACTCAGATCCGTGAGGATATTGAAATCCAATTCAGGATCATCGCGGAGCAGTTTAAGGGTCTGATAAATGCTTTCTTTTTTACAAATCACCACGGGCATATCCCGGGCTTCGATCATTTCAAGTACAGAATCACCTAATTTGTTTTTCAGGTGCTCAAGCAGCAGATGCATGGCAGTCTTGCCTTTCGCAGATTTTACACCCTGCATTTTACCATTGAACCGAGTTGGGTTGCAGCTAATAGCCCCTCAGCCGTCCCAAGGCTTTAAATTCAATCATCAGGCTGCCTGATTTGTCCTGGCTGATATCCAATTCAGACAGCAGCAGGTTTTCTACGGGGGGTGTTTTGCGATCTTCGAGATGAATTCCTTTGCCTTCAAACAGACTGAGAAAAGCCAATTCGCCACGGTTATTGCGCTTTAAGGTCCGCAGAAATTGCTCTATCGGACTTTCGTCAAAGGGATGCAGTCCACTGCGAGCCAGCCCACGGGCAAAAGCCTTGAAAATACTGGCAGTTTCAGAGTGTCCAATCGGTTGTGCCAAGGGCAGATGGTAAGTTTTTTCAAGCAAGAGCACCCCTTCAGAACTGACATCGGTGGTCAGCGAAAAGAGATTTTTAATTTTAAAATGAAAGCGGCTGCCTTCCAGTTTTTCCTGAATCATGCCCGCTTTGAGTTGGGTGCGCACTATCCAGGGCAAGAAACCCAAGGCCCGATCCACGGCTTCACCCAGGGCGACGCGTAAATAGCCTGTTACGATCACATCGCCTGTATCCAGAGGTTGAATATTGGCCTCCAGTTTGAGTGGGCCTGCAACGCTGAGTTGAATCGGACGGGTATCCAGGGGTTGGCTGAACGATTCGCTCATGGTTTAGCGGGTTTGTCTTGTATATTCATCTGCTTCCCATCGGGATGCAGAACTTTATAAAGCGAGAGGCTTTGTTGAACTTTGGCATTGTGCGTCGTATTGCAGCAAATATCCACTTTGGCTCCGCCCGTACCCTTGAAAGCCCCACCATTATCGACTAGGGCAAAATAGAGATCGGGGGTATTAAAAATTTCTTCGAGTTCAGGAATGCGAAAGATATCGCCATACTTGAAGGGCGCATTCTTACCCTGAAACAAAGATTGATCCATGGCTATCGCGACATAATTGTCGGGGCCGTTTTTGCCCTTGCGGGTATTTTCCAAAACATTTTCGAGGGTATGGGGAGTCAGACTGCGACCAAGCGAGTCTTTCTTACCCCCTTCCATCCGGGTGTTTTTGGGGCTGTAACTGGTGCCTGAAGCTATATTAAAAAATTCACAGTTGGGTTTGGTAGGGGGTTTTCCAAAGCCAGAAAAACCTTCAATCGCGATGGCTGAAACCGCTTTGCCTTTTGCCGGCAGTTTGGGTGGCATTTCATGTTTTGCCAGGTTTAAAAGCGCTTGTTTTTCTTTTGCGTCAATTTTTCCATCTTTGAGAGCAGATACGGTCATTTCACGGGCTTTATCTACCAATGTATTGGCTCCAGCTTTCTGCTCTTTGCTCAGCACTTTGGAGAGGGCAATTTCAGTTTTTACTTTTTTGGCCTCGGCAGCGCTGAGACCCGTTTCGCCATCACTGCCTTCAGTATAGTGGCGCTTTGCGGAGAGCGGGTGAATATACGCGGCGAAGCTATTGGGCATGATTGGCGGGGTTGTCATGGGTGTCAGCAGGCTCCCTGTTGAAGTCATTCTAATAGTTTTATCCTTATTTTAGCTGGGCTCTTGCTTAAAAAGCAAAATTTTCAGGTGCTTTGAACTGCCTCTTTGCCAGTGGGGTTTAAGATCTTCGCCAAAACATGGCTGAGTTGGGCAGATTGAAAAGGCTTTTGAATAAAAAAAGAGAGGCCATCAGAGAACATCTGCTCGAGTTCAAAGGGGTCCATATTGCCCGAACTGAGGACGATTTTCAGATCTGGGCGCACGTCCCGCAGTGCATAAAAGGTTTTCTTGCCATCCATTACGGGCATGACCCTGTCAAGCAAAACAAGGTCAATGCTTTCGGGGGCCGCCCTAAACAGCTCAAGGCCTTCGCTGCCATTTTCGGCACATAAGACTTCGTATCCCAGGCCAATCAGCAAAGTGCGCAGGCTTTCTCTGAGTATAAATTCATCATCAATTATCAAAATACGCCCTTTGCCCTGAAGACGTTTATAATCCGTTTGGATTGGCGGCTCGTATGCAGATTCTATCAGCGGAAAATAAAGTCTGAAACGGGTGCCCTGGTTTAGTTTGCTCTCAACTTTGATGGCACCCTGATGCTCTTGAACGGTGCCCAAGACTACGGCCAATCCCAAGCCTGTGCCTTTGCCTGGATCTTTGGTGGTGAAAAAGGGCTCAAAAATTCTCTCTAATAATTCGGGTGCGATGCCACAGCCTGTATCCTCAAATTTTATTTCTATGAATTTGCCTGGTTTTAATTCAAAGAGAGAGTGATGACAGGCTTTTTCATTTAACTCAGTGATTTGACTGGAAATTCTGAGCCTTCCCCCTTCTGGCATGGCATGTGAGGCATTGATGCCCAGGTTGAGAAATGCGCTTTGCAGTTGAGAATAATCCCCTAAGATGATGCTTTCTTTGGCCCGCAGCTCCAAATCTATCTCTATCGAGCGTGAAATGGTATTGGAGAGCAGTGAAACCGTTTCCTGGAGGGTTTGGTGGAGATCCATCCGATCTGAGTGGGTGGGTTGTTTTCTGGCAAAGGTTAAAAGTTTTTCTGTGAGTTCGGCTGCTCTTTGGGCTGAATCGATCACCATGCGTATCAAGGTCTGGTTTTCTGGATCTGCTTCGAAGTTTGATTCAAGCAGTTCGCTGGCGACCATAATACAGGTCAAGCGATTGTTAAAATCGTGGGCTATTCCCCCTGCCAATTGTCCAACCAGTCTCATTTTTTCACTTTGGTGAAGCTTTTCTTCACTTTTGGCAAGCGCAGCCTCAGAATGTCTTCTCTCTAAATTTTCCTGAATCAATTGCTCACGAAAGATCTGATGTTCTTTGACCAGTTCACTGCGATCGCGCACCGCACGCTGTGCTTCTAGTTGAGAGATTTGCGCATTTTCGCGGTGATCGCGATTATTTTTGAGCAGTTCCAAGAGCGGGGCTGCCCAGGCTTTCAGATTGGAGAGAGAGGCTTCGGGAACTGTCCATTCCATCAGCTCAGGTGCCAGCTTGCGGCTGGTGAATTGTTTTCCTGGCAAAATCACAAGCCCGGTTAATTTTTCGAGGAGAGCTTGATCTTCAAAGGGATTTTTTTCACAGAGCAGGCAAAAGATTTGGCGTCGCAATTGTTTAAAATTGAGATCTTTTTCAAACTGGAAGCCTTCGGGGACAGGGCTTAAGAGCGAAATATAGTTAAACTCCATGAGCTTAGGAACCCAAAACACAGACCACAAATGTCATATTGTGAAAATAAGAGGCTGAATATTCGCCGTGACGGTAGAAGGGGCCTATTTCGCCAAAAGAAAGGAATCCAACAAGTGGCAAGGGGCCTAAAAGGGTTTTGATACGGTTCAATTCTTCTTTCCCACCTTCTTGAAATAACCACTTTCTGCCTGCACAACTGACAGCCATGACAGCCGCTGGCTTGAAACGCGCTTCGTCAAAAGGGAGCAGTGCCTGATCGACTGCTTGAATGATTTCTTCAAGCGTAGAACGGCAGACGTTAATTTCTGCACCCAGGGGCACTTCTCCAAACAGAGAGATCGAACCCGTTTCGGGATTGCTATCTGAGGAGGTACGCAGGACCTTTATATCTTGCCCAACTTCAGCCTGTACTGCCAAGGGGACAACGCCAAAATCCATCGCGCCAACCATGCGACCCGTTTGCTCTGCGATAAATTTCATAGCCGTCTGAGTTCCAATTTGCTTGAGCTGATTGCCCTGGACAGAGCTGACCTGACTTGTATCACCCGTGGGCATCCAGCCGGTTGCTGCGTTGATCCAGAAAGGCAGATCGCCTGAGGCGGTGAGCACAAGGACTGAATTTTCAATCACTTGACGGTTTGCAATCAGGCCTGTTTTTTTAAACCTGCGATCATCGGCTACCAGGCCCCCCAAACAGGGAATGCTTAAGACCTGTCTGAGACCCTCTGCAATTTGAGTGCCATTGGCGTAAATCCCGTCGGCGAAGACAAAGGCCAGAACGGGATCCTGCTCGGGCACGAGCGCTTCGCGGGCCGCCTGGGCAGCTGTTTTGCTCCAATCCGCTTCGCGCAGTTCAACACAGGCCAATTTCCAGACAACCCGGCCCTGGGCATTGATCGCGAAAGCACTGACGCCATGATGAGCAACGGCTTCGGTTTCATAAAAACCATCAGAGGTTCCCCCCAGCAGAATCAGGTTTTCACCCAAAATCTCATAGAGTCCTTCAGCGAGTTCTGATAAATTTTCAAGATATTGGCAAGAGGCAAACAGAAAGACGACTTCTGGTGCAATCGGGAGCAGCTTTTCCCCGATTTGAATCCCGGCCCGAAAGGGATCGGGGATTTGTGTACTGGCAGATAAATACTGAATTTCAGGCAAAGACGCCATAGTTATACATTTCTATACTTGAATCAATTTGTACAAAATAAAATTTGTATAACAATTATATGTCAATAATTTCGGTCTGTATATCTACTATCAGAATTCAATTTTGCTGAGTGAAGTTTGTGCCTTTGAAAATTCTGATAGCATTTCCCCTCTCTAAGGACTGATGGGCCTGCCATTGGGTTTTGCGAGCCTGATTTTTCAGCGCAAGATTTTCTTTGGCGATTAAATTCTGCATGCGCGCCAGCGCCAGCTGTCTGTTGCGCAACTGGGTTCTTTCTTCCCGTGCCAAGACACTTAAGCCGGTAGGAAGGTGGGTCAAACGGACGGCGGTTTCCAATTTGTTGACATTTTGTCCGCCAGGGCCACTGCTGCGCAGACTTTCAAATTTCAGGTCGCTCAGATCCAAGTTGTTTTCTGCCGGAGCTTGAAAAATTTCAAAGCCTACAAACCAGTTTTTGCGTTTGTGTTGGGGCCGAAAAGGGCTTTGGCCAATCCACTGCAAACTGCCTTCCCAGGTCTTGGCCCAAAGCAAAGCCTGATCTCCCTCTACGCTGCAAAGCACAGAATTGAGGGTTTCTTTTACAGGTCCGGCTTCGGTTTCAAGGATTTCAAGGGCAAGCCCCTTTTGTTTTGCCTCTTGCTCAAGAATGGGCAAGAGGCGAGCCACGACCCAGGCACATTCTGCAGGGCCTTTTCCAGCGGTCAGTAAAACCCACATCAGCTGCGCCTCGTTTTATAGGTGATCACGGGATCCATTTCTGCGATGATTTCGGCCAAACCCGCGTCTACCAAATCTTGAACCACCCGATCAATGGCTTTATAGGCTTGGGGGGCTTCTTCATAGAGCAATTCTCTGTTTTCACAGATCACCCAGGAACCCTTTTCCGTTCGCTGCAGATTCTCAGGTTTAAAGCGTTTTTCCAGACGGCCTTTGGTTTCTCCTCGGCTCCATTTGCGGCCTGCGCCATGGGCCAGAGACCAGGCACTTTTTTCACTGGGCAGCGCTTTGACGAGATAACTTGAACTTCCGCGTGAGCCAGGAATCACGACTGCGCCCTGATCTGCCGGACTGGCCCCTTTGCGATGCAGCCAGGATAGATTTGATGCGTGATTGAGCTTGCAGACACTGTTATGGCAGCGATCCAGCACCTGTTTTCCTTGGGCTCCCAAGAGGTTGAGAAAGCGTTTTTGAATAAGGGTGCGGTTGGCTTCACTCCAGCGCACGGCCAGGTCATGGGCCTGTAGATAAGCTTCGGCTTCTGGGCTAGGGGCAGCCAGGCCCTGTGCGCCAAAGCGTTCAGTATGTGCTCTGAGAATACTTTCTCCCAGCCCGCGAGAGCCGCTGTGCACCAATAAGAGCAGGCAATTTGGATCGATTTCAAGTTCTGCCAGGGCATCGGGATCGGCAATGCGTGTGATTTTTTGCAATTCAGCAAAATGGTTGCCTCCCCCAATGGTTCCAAGTGAAGTGTCGTAGGGGGTGGGCTCTAAACCAAAATCTTGGAGCCAGGCTTGGGTATCCCCCTCCCAGGGTGTTTCAAGCCCTTCCAGTTTGCGTAAATTTTTTTCGGCTTTGAATTTTCGAACTTGAAGATCGGTTTGCCACAAACCCATGCCACAGCCGATATCATTGCCGACCAAAAAGGGGTAAACTTGCCCCTCTGAAAGAAAGGCTGCTCCAATCGGGTGGCCTTTGCCGGGGTGCAAATCGGGCAAACCCACAGCCAAACGCATTCCCGGCAGTTTGGCCATGGTTTTAAGTTGTTCGATGGCTGCCCCTTCAATCCAGGAGTGGGGCGAAGCAATGATTTCAATCTCTGTCATGTAACCTCTGAAATATTTTCACTGTTGAAACATGACGCTGAAGCTTGCAAAAGGTTCCCTTTGAGATCTTAGCGAGTTGCCAATTCGAAAAACTTGAAAGAACTGCATTCTCAGTCTGGAGTTTTCACGGCCCTTACAAGTGCTAAGGCCTTGCTATTGGGGGCTTATTGTCTCATTTGTCCTGTAATTTTGATTAAGATCAATTCTTAATTCTTTATGGATCAAGGATGAAGAGTGTTAAGTTGACTAAGATCTGATCAGATAATTTATCCGGAGGATTTCTATGCGCTCCCGTACCTCACTTCAAATTTCTACACTGCTGGCTTTGAGCTTAACAGCCTGTGGCCCTTCACCCACACTTCCTGGCCCCCAGGCCACAACTTCCAATCCGCCTGTGGCCAGTCCTTCGGCTCCTGTAACCGTGAGCCCTTCGCCTGTAACGACACCCACCCCTCCCCTTGTCGTACCCCCAGTTCCAGGGCAATCTGCGACCCCTGCACCGCTGCCTTCTGCTGAAGCAACTGTTGTTCCTGTCAATGAATGTGGGTCTGCTGCAGTTTTGAAAGAATTGCCCTTGCCTGAAGGGTTTACACCCCCTGCGGGGATGCAGGCCCGTCTGTTTGAAACCCCCTTTAAGGTGGGAGATATTGTTTTTGATGACCATGGGCAAGCCCAGGTATTTTCGTCAGATCGGACTCAAAAGTCTCTTACCAGTACCGATGCCTGTGGTGGCTGGAAGACAGCGGTAAGCAGTGAATTGCTGGCTGGCATCAATGGCAAGACTGCTGTGCCATTGAAAACAGGCACGGGCTATTTGACCGTTGTGGATTATTACCCAGATGGCGGAAACAATTTCGGGGGGATGTTTAACCTGCTCCAGAGTGGTAGCTATGAGCAACTCAGGCTCAAGTCGGATCATGCGGGGCTTCAGGACATTATTCGCCAGCCCCGGACAGATTTACTTTTGCCCGCTGAACTGAAAGGGATTGAAGCCCCCAGTGAGCTTCAGATTCAGGTTTTGCGCTCAAACTATACGCTGGGCCCGCTGGGCAGTCTTTTTTATGGGCCTGAGGGATCACTGTATATCATGACTTCTTCTCTCAACCGGCAGACAATGCTCAAACTCGACCCCTTGGGCAAAGCCACGGTTTACGCCAATAACGAACTGCTGCGGGGCCCCATCTGGCGGCATGGTGCCGTGGTCAACGGCGTTCCCGTGGTGAGCATGGATTATGCCCCTGCCGCAGGGGTTCAAACCCAAGGCATTTATCAGTTCAATGCCGATGGCGGTTTTGCTGAGTGGAAAACCGCTCAAGCGCATGCTGGGCTTCATGACGTGCTGGCTGCTCCGCAAGGGGGGATCTATTTTACGGATTTTGAAAACGACAATGTCTGGTATAAAGCCGATGCGGCCAGCCCAGAAACAGGGCTGCTCGATGCCAACAAAGGTCAGATTCCTGGGGCATTGGCCAGTTTGGCCTATGATGCTGCAAACCAGAATCTATTTTATTTGAACCGGATTGAAGCCGGCAGTTGGTGGGGTTCTGGCCCGGGTGTGCGCGGGGTGTATAAGGTGGCCGATGGTGTGGCGACGCTTTATGCCCAGGCCGCAGAGGGCTCCGATTGGGATGGCCTGGCCTATGCAGATAAAGGCCCTTTGGGAGCGGGTCTGTATACCTTGGAACGTCAGACCGGCAATCTGCTCAAAATTCAGACCGATGGCACTGCGACCCCTGTGGTCAAGGGGCTGCCCAAACCTTCTGAATTGCGTTTTGATCCCCAAACAGGGAATCTGACAGTGGTCTGTGAGGGGCAATATCTTGTGCAGATTGGCAAAGGCCTGACCCCCTTAAAGTTGAATGATTTACCCGCCAATGATGCGGGGTGGTATTTTACAGATTTTGAAAATGACAATCTCTGGTATCTGCCCAATGGCAGTACTCAGGAAGTGGCTGTTTTAGACAGTGAGATTCCCCCGGGGCTTTTCTCGCTGACTTATCTGGATTCCCGCCATGAAATCTATGCCCTCAACAGTGCAGGGGGCTGGCCCTTTGGCGGCACCCCTGGGGTGTACCTGATTCAGCCCAATGGAACCGCCAAATTACTGGCTGAAGCTGACAAAGATACCAATTTTGGCAGTCTGGCCGCTGGCGGTGGGCAATTTGACAAGGCCTTGTTTTGGACGGATCCCAGCAAGAACCGGATTCTCAAAGGGGGGCCAGAGTATTCTGCTCCTGTTCCCTATCTGACGGGGGTTCCCAAACCCGGCTATCTGGCCTTTAGCCCGCAGGGAGATCGCCTTTTGACCGTTGTCAATGAAGGCAAAGGCCTGCTTTGGGTGGGCCCCAATCTGGGAACGCCGAAACCTTCAGCGTCCGCTACGCCCAGCCCCACGGCCTCGGTTATACCTGCGGCAGATCAACTGATCTTTGACAATGGCAATATTCTTGCCGTTTTTAACCGCCCGACTGCTGCAACCACCTTTCATCTTGAGAAGGCCACGCTGATTACCTATCTGCAAACCTATCACTGGAATGAAGGTCAGGGCTCGACAGGAGGCACAGTCTCGCTTGAAGACAATTCAGGCAAAATTTATGGCCCCTGGAAAGTTCAAACCCGCCCAGGTCAGGGAGGGGTACCCAATGCCTATTGGTTTGCAGAACCCCAGGTGATTGTGCCCGCAGGGACTTACCATGTGCTGGATTCTGAACCCTCTACCTGGTCGCAGAACAGCGCCAATGGAGGACAAGGCATGGCCTTGGTGCGGGGCATTCCGCAATAACTTCCCCAATATAATTTCTTACAAAAACAAACGGAAGTACTGCTTCCGTTTGTTTTTTTTATCCGGGTTGTTAGCAATCAACTGATCTGAGACACAAACGTGATATGGCGTGATGAGCTGTGAAGTGATGTGATGACGCGGGTCACACCCCCATCAAAAAGCCCCAAACCAATTTGAGACACTTTTGCGCCAGAAGCAAAAAACCGGCTTTTCGTGCAACTGATTTGAGACACTTTGATTTTCTTAAATGAGGCGTTTAAATGGCGTTTGAACACTCGTTTAAAATTTGCAATCCCGAACAATAATGTTCATAGAGAAATCATCGATGGTACCTTCAACAGTGATGGGTTGGCCTTTATTGAGCTTTGTTAGTTTGTCAGCCTCTTTCTTTTTAAAAAGACACTGAAGGCTGGGTATTTCAATTTGCTCACCAGAGCCAAAAGTAAAGTACGGGTTGCCCAGAAAATCATCTCCTATGGAGGAGACAAATCCTTTGATGATAAAGCGTTTCCCCTTGTATTCTTGTTCAGCTTTTAGCTTGTTATTGTCGTAGACCTTAATGATTTGAGAGGCTGTAACCGTTGCCAGCTTGGCCTTCTCTTCAGCTGCTTTGGTCGCTTCCATTTTTTGTCTGTATTTCTCTTTTGCAGCTTCTTGTTCTTCGGATTTTTTTACTTCAATTTCGGCTTGTTGCTCAGCTTTTTTTCTTTCTTCTGGTGACTGCATAGCGACACCGATAATTGAAACGACCACCAACAGCAAAAACAACGCCCCAAATATGGTCAAACAGCCCTTTAAGAATTTCATATTGTCAGCTCCTTATATTTTTCGCTTAAAATTATCCCATAAGATAATTGCGAGATCTAGAGAGGCCAACAAAACCGAACCATAGCCCCGATTAAATGTATTTTTTTAAAACTTGTTCAAGTTCATCTAAGACTTGAATCTTTTGTTCTTCCTTTGTATCCAACATCAAACATTGGAGTGTAATCAACTCTTGTTTGTGATTTTCAAGGCCCTTTGTAATATCGATGATTACTATATTGGAGCCTGTTTTTAAATGTGATTTATCCACTGTGCTCTCCAAAGATTCTGTGTACATCAGCAAGCTGCTAGTTTGAGGGCGACAGAAATGATTATACACGTTTATACATTACGTATAAACCATCACATTTAAATTTCAGTCTTTTTGAAGTTCTTTAACCATCCTTTCCAGTTCATTCATTCTCACCGCATCTTGAACCTTGGAAAGCATTTCAGCGATTGCAACACCGCGCTTTTCTTCATCAATTTGAAGTAGTAAATCAAACAATCGTTTCATTTTTTCTTGAACTTCTGACAGTTGCCCAGGTAAAACCTGAGAGTCTGTTGAACTGTCAGCCATTGCCATAGATCCTTCCCCGGTTAAAAGCCAATTGATATTTACACCAGTTTCTGCAATTGCAGCTAAGGCTTCTCCTCCAGGAGTGTTTTTGCCCTGTTCATATTTTTTAAAGACACCTATATGTACCCTTATTTGCTCTGCAAATTTTTCTTGGGTTAAACCTAAATGCTTCCTCCACTGCTTGAGGCGGGCACCAATTAGTTCCGACCTCATACTAAAAAGGTCGGAACCCAATTGCTTGAAACAAAGAACTGTTCCGACCTTCGTCTTTTCCTTTTGCAGTGCGGGTTACAAGGATTTCAGACATATAAAGGTCGGAACAAAAGGTCGGAACAAAAAGATACATATAGTTCCCCTTACGTATTGACAAGGATGCAAATAAGTTCCTAAAATAAGATATGTAATATTTCATGGTTTCTCACAGTATTTCATATCTCACAGAGAGAGCAAAATGGCAACCAAAAAAATAAAAACAATTGAGGAAGTCAGAGACGACTTTCGGAGGAAGGGTCTAACGATTAGATCCTGGGCCGCCAAGCATGGCGTCAGCGAGCGCACGACTTATGCAGTCATCTCTGGTGAAAACAAAGGCAATTATGGAAATGCCCACAAAATTGCTGTTTTGTTGGGTTTAAAAGATGGAGAAATAAATGCAGCTTGTTGATAGCACCACAATCGGAACAGCTTTATCAATGACGTCCAGAGGTGTAAGAAAACGCGCTCAGCGTGAGTCTTGGGAATACTCTGAAAGACAATCAAACGGTGGGGCGCAGCAAGTTTATCATTTTGAGGCTTTGCCTTCAGAAGTCCAAGCAAAAGTCGCATTACACTTGCTTCAAACGGGTCAGATTAAACCTGCTGAATCCCCAGATCAAACTCCCAAAACAGTCAAACGCAGTGCTTCAGGCTATGACCGTGACTCACTTTGGAGCTGGTACGACAGCCGCCCCCAAACCATCAAAGACGAAGGCACGCGCCGCGCTGGCTATTGTTTGAAAGTCCGGGCTTTGCTCGATTCGGGTCTCAAAGTCCGACCAGCTTTGGCCGAAGTGGCCCGCGTCGAAGGCGTCTCGCTGGCTTCGCTCAAACGCTGGTGGTATGGCGATACCCTGATCATTGGGGCCGCCAATGTAGACCGCACAGATTTCGCCGCCGCCTTGGCTCCCCGCTATGCTGGCTGCCAAGACTATGCGGAATTTAGCCAAGACGCTTGGGACTGGATCAAAGCTGACTGGCTTCGCCCAGAACAGCCCTCGGCTGCGGCTGTCTACCGCCGAGCCCAAAGCATTGCAAAACAAAATGAGTGGGCCTTGCCCAGTTTGGCCACAGTCAAACGCCGCCTGGAGGCATTGCCTTGGCAGGTGCGCGTGCTGGCCCGTGAAGGCGAAGAAGCCCTCAAACGGATGTTACCCCACGTCACTCGCAACAAAAGCAGTCTGCACGCCCTCGAAGTGGTCAACGCCGATGGCCATATCTTCGATCTGCGCGTGACCCTTCCCTCTGGTGAAGTGGGCCGCCCGGTTTTGGTGGCCTGGCAGGACATCTACAGTGGCAAAATTTTGGCGTGGCGCGTGGGCGAGACCCTGAATCAACACATTGTGCGCCTGGCTTTCGGGGATGTCGTTGAAAAATATGGTGTACCTGAGCATTGCTTCCTCGACAATGGCCGCGAATTTGCCAATAAATGGCTCACAGGCGGGGCCAAAACCCGCTTCCGATTCACCATTCGAGAGGATGATCCCATCGGGATTTTCACCCAATTGGGCATCAATGTTCACTGGACCACGCCCTACCATGGCCAATCCAAACCCATCGAACGTGCTTTTCTGGATTTATGTGAAGGAATATCCCGGCACCCCGCTTGCAGTGGGGCATATACAGGCAACAGCCCTGTTACCAAGCCCAGCAATTACGGCTCACGGGCATTGACCTGGGATGAATTCTTGGCTGTGGTTCAAGAGGGCATCACCGAACACAATGCCCGCACGGGCCGCCGCTCACAAACCGCCAACGGGCGCTCTTTTGAACAGACCTTTGCAGAGTCTTATGCCACCAGCATGATTCGCAAAGCCACCGCCGAACAGCGCCGTCTCTGGCTCTTGGCTGCCGAGGGCGTCACCGTCATTCAAAGCGGCCATGTTGCCATCTTGAAAAATCTGTACTGGGGTGAAGCCGTTGCTGGCTTGGCCGGGCGCAAAGTCGTGGTGCGCTTTGATTCCGACAATCTCTCTTTGCCGGTCCACGTCTACGATTTGGCTGGTGAATACATTGGAGAAGCCTCTTGCACCCAGGCCAACTTTCTGGATGCCCAAGCGGCCAAAGACCATGCCCGCGCCAACCGCCAAAAAATCAAAGCAGCAAAGGCGCAGCTTGACGCTGAACGCAAAATGGATGCCATCGAAGCCGCTCAGGCCCTGCCCAATGTGGTGCCCATGGAACGCCCTGCATCCAGCGTGATTGTGCCCATGTTCGAGAAGGCGCAAAAGGTCGCCAATGGCCCGGATGTAGATGAAATGCCCTCAGATGAGCGCTACATCTTGGACATCTTGAGCCGGATGCCCCGCCGCACAGAAGAAGATTTTTAAATAACGGAGGTCTGTTTATGCCTATGAATCAGTTTTTGTCTTTGCTTAACGGCTTGGAGGGCTGGGAGTTGATCTCAGTCGAAACCATCGAGCAAGAAATCATGACCCTGATCGCTGAATTTCAGCACACCTTGGAACTGGTGGAGGCTCACTATGCAGCCTAAAACCGCAATGGGCAAACGTAGAATCTATGCGATTGATGTATTCATTGCCCCCGATGAAAAAGGGGATCTTGGATTTTCTGTTTCATTAGAAGCAAGCCAAGCTTGGCTTGAATTGCTTGCAGAAGAAGGTGGCCGGTCGCTTGCTGCCGCTGCCCAAAAGAAGATTTTGCCATCTATTGGGAAAGCCTTTACAAAATCGCATTCCAAGCTTCCTAAAAAGGGGGTGAGCCAATCATGACCATTGAAACCACCTACCACACCGCCAATCTGCTCAGCACGGCATTCTTTTGCGGTGCCTTTGCTGGCCTCTTTGGTTTTGCCTGGGGCTGGGAATCGGCCCAAGAACAACAGAGAAAGGAGATCTCGATGGTAGAAGTTGAAATCGTTAAAAACCATGGTTATGAGAATGCTGAAACCGTCATGGTTCTTGAGTCTGAGAGCGCCGAAACTGCCGCGAAAAAACTGACTAAGTTGGGCTTTTTCCAGCACAGCGAAACACTCTTTTTTTCTGGCGACCAGCCCGATGTCTGGGCTGTGCTGTCTGAATCCGTTCCTGCTGCATGAAAAAAGGCCCATGAAGGGCCGAGGGTAAAAATATCAATCTGAGGTAATTATGACAGAAAAAACGTCCGAAACCAAACCCAAAGCACCTGAATCCGCGACACTCAAACAAGTGAGAGCCGAGATAGACAAACGCGGAATCACCCAAGGCCAAGTGGCCCGTGAGATCGGGCTCAGCCCCACCACGCTGACCCAATTGCTCAACGGCACGTATGGAGCAGACCCTTCCAACCAGCTCGAAAAGATTGTGCGCTGGCTTTTGGCCCTGAAAGATCAGGACCATGTCAGAGGGCAATTGCCTTCTGTCCCAGACTTTGTGCTGACACCCACTTCATCGCGGGTCATGGCTGCGCTGGGTTACGCCAAGCTGGCTGGAGATATTGCCGTGATTTATGGTGGGGCGGGCCTGGGCAAAACCACCACTGTGCGGGAATTTCAGCGCAGCTATCCCAATGTTTGGATCGCAACCATGAGCCCAGCCAAAGCCAGTGTTGCCGCAGCATTTGAAGAGCTGTGTGTCGCTGTCGGTTTTCGCTCTCCCGCAATGGGTGCAGCCCGGCAACAGCGAGACATCGAGCGCCGCCTTGCAGGCACCGAGGGCCTGCTAATAATCGACGAAGCTCAACACTTAAGCATTCCAGCGCTCGACGCAATTCGGGCCATTCATGACGCCACAGGCGTGGGTATTGCTCTGGTGGGCAATGAGGCTGTCTATGCCCGCATGACAGGTGGCAATCGTGCGGCCTATCTGGATCGCTTGTTCAGCCGCATCGGTAAAAAGGTCAAGCTGCAACACCCCACATCCACAGATGTTGAAACCTTGGCTGGTGTCTTTAACATCACCGAAAAAGAGTCCATTGTTTTGCTCTGCCAGATTGGGGCTAAAGCGGGCGCACTTCGTTCAGTCGTTAAAATTCTGCGCCTGGCAACCATGAAAGCTGAAGGGAAAACCCCTGATGCAGTCCACATCAGAGAAGCCTTGAAGGAGCTGGGTGTATGACAGTAAAAACCAAAGTTCACCCAGTTGAGCAAGCCCTTCTTGATGCTATTAAAAAGTCCAAGGCCGAAATTGAAAAAATCCAATCAGATTTGGATAGCAACCCTGATTTAGAATTGTTTCGTCTTAAAGGAAAGCGCATAGAAATTGAGTATGGTTTAGCTCCAGCCAAAGAGCGGTTAACACAATTGGCTGAAATCGAAGAGCAGATTACCAAACTTGAAAAAAAGTGTAAGCGCTTCAATGTTTCTGATGCTGTGGATAAACAAATAGCTTTAGAACACGATGTCTACTTACTTGAGCGCGAGTTGACTCTCTTTCGCTTTCGGTATTCTCCAACCGATGAGGAGGATTAAGCCAATGCCTCTTTCACCCAAAATCTGCCACTGTACACAGCCGCCCCACTTCTGCTCATGCCCCACCAATTGGGCCAAGTGCTCCACTTGCGGAGCCGACATCACCTGGGTCAAAACCCGGAATGATAAACCCATGCCCATCAATGGCCACATCCGCACAGGCTTTTTTGAGCACGGTACCCACGTTCCCCACTTCAGCACCTGCCCTGAACATGCCCAGCACCGGCGCAAGAAAACCGCTGAAGCGAATATCAGCACCATGCGCAGGGCAGCTCAAACGGTCAAACAGCCGGTCCAGCTAGATCTCTTTGCTTCTTCTGCTCTCGAAAATATACGCGAAACTCTGAAAGGCGGCCACAAGTGAAAGACATGAGCAGAATTATCTTGGAAAAAAACCAAGCATTTGAGCGGGAATGCGCTAAAGCAGTAGTGCAAATAAATCGAATGGTAGACGAGTCAAACCAGGCGCTTGCTAAGGCTTTGCCTATTGCAATACGCGAAATAAATCGAATGATAAACGAGTCAAACCAGGCATTTGCTAAGGCTTTTAATACTAACTTGAAAGGCGGTCCCAAATCATGAGTACTTTAAACAAAGCTATCTTTACCCCGACTGTCATTGTTGGCATTTACAAACATGATCAATTCGGCACCTATCATCTGCGGAATCTGCGCACAGGTCAGATGCTCAATCGGGGTTATTCAACCATCGACGAAGCCCGGTTGGTTCAGGAGCTGCTTGAAAACAATCCTGATGGCCTTTCTGAAGAGGCGCGTCAGTCATTCTCTGCGGTTTATCAGCCGGAGTCAGAGAGGGGCCTGGATGCCTTGATTAAAGTCTTGGCCAGTGAACTTGCGGAATGGGAAAAACTCAGCAATAGCTTTACCTTTAACCTGGAGGCTGCCAATGCAAGGCTCTCAAGGTAAGGATTTCGCCCGCAAAAAAGACCTGGCTATCATCCACGCGGCCAAGAAGCGCATGGGCCTGGATGACGAATCTTACCGCGATCTGCTCGAAGGAGTGACCAGCAAAGGCGGTACCAAACAGGGGAAGCGCTCAGCCGCAGATCTGACAGCCTCTGAACGCCAAGCTGTCATTGCTGAAATGGAGCGCCTTGGTGGCCAAACAGCCCCCCGTCTCAAGGGCAAAAGAATCCAGCCCGCCGATGAACGGGCACCATTGCTATCCAAGGTCTATGCCCTGCTTTACCATCTCGATCTCTCCATCGAATACGCCTTGGGTATTCTCAAACAGATGTTCAAAGACAAAGCCCCAGCCCGTTTGGAGTGGGCCAATTCCAGCCAGCTGCATAAACTGGTAGCGGCCTTGGAGTACCACAAGAAACGGAGCGCGGCCAAGCAATGAAAGGCAAGAAAAAAGATTTGTGTGAACGCTGCAGAAGATGGACTGATTGCAGTAAATCTATTTACGGGCGCGACTTTTGCCCTGTCTGTTTTGAGTGTGAAACAGAAGAAATACGGATATTGTCTGAGGCAAAAGTACCGTTCCCTTTTGAGAAAAGGCAGGAGGAAAAAGAGGTATGAACTCACCTCAATTTGAGCCAACCGCTGTGCCCAATATTTACAAGCATTTGCCGACCAATTGCTTTTGCTTTTACAGCCAGCTGACCACGTATCTTGTGCGTGGTGTTGGGGTTTGCCTGTTCGATTCCATTGATGCTGCTCAGCAGGCAGAGAGTGCATTTCGTGAGTCACTGTCAAAGCGGGAGGCTTCATATGCGCATTAAATGCCCAAGCTGCTTTGCTGAGTTCGATCTGCTTTCGGCCCTCGACAGTGAAGCGGGCCGCTCCCTGATGGGCCTGCTGGCCAAGCTCGAACCCTATTTGTCTCGGCCATTGGTGGCGTATCTCAGCCTGTTTCGCTCTGCTTCACGGGCACTGAGCTGGGATCGGGCACTGAAGCTCGCAGAAGAGGTTTTGGCCTTGGAGTCTGACAAAGCCCGGTTATCCACAGCTCTGGCAAAAGCTGTGGAAATCCTGCGCGACAAACAGGCTGCGGGTGGGTGGAAACCCATGAACAATCACAACTATCTGAAGCGGGTTTTAGAGGGCGTATCTGCCCAGGCTGAAACAGTGGTTATAACCCCATTAAAACAGGATTCAAAACCCGTTTATAAAAGCAAAACTGCGGCAGCGCTCATGTCTTTGGAGGGATTGAAACGTGGCTAAAATGATTCCAAACTGGCTGCGTGAAGTGGTTGCAGAAGGCCTCATGAGCTTTGTCGTTTTGGGCCTACCCAATCAACCTCCTGCAGAAACCGTGGCTTTAACAGGTGAAATGTGGATCAAAGCACTTTGGAAGCATTCCCAATCCTGGGACGAAGAGCAAGACCGCATTCGGCTTGAGGAGGGGTTCTTGAATCTCTTGCCTATCTTGGAGCGCTGGCCTTTGCCCAAAGACCTGTTGGCGGCAATACCACTCAGACCCGAACAGGATATCTATTACCTTGAAGCACCGGCTATGACCGAAAAACAGCGGAAATTCAACTTAGAGCAGATTCAGAAAATCAAAGCCCAACTGAAGGCTCTTGAAATCAAGATGAGTATGCCTAAAAAGGAGAAGAACAAAAATGCGTGATCAGCTTTCCCTGTTTCCACTTGAAGAGTATGTCAAAGAGCCTGTTTTTGAGGAACAGGCAGGAGGCATACTCGAACACAATCTGGGACCAGAGAATGCCGCTGCGGTTGTAAAGGCTTTGGGTGGGCTGTCCATCAAAATCCCCAGTCACCCCAAAGGTACAGACTATGTTTTTTTCGAGCAAAAGCTGGGGTCAGAACTGGCCCAGCTTTTGATAGATAAATTTGCGGGTGAGGAAATTTACATCAGCCGCAATCACTCTGAAGAAGTGTGGACCCAACATCAGCAAGTGATTAAAACATTTCGGGACTTTGTTGCCAAGGGCAACTCGCGCCGCCGTGCTGTTCAGCAGACGGCCCTGCAGCTCCAGCGGAGTGGACGGCATATCTACCGGATACTTGATGAATACAAGAGTTGAGTTAGTCTTGCAGATCAAATGCTTGCTTAATTTTCTTCTTTTCTTTTTGGATTTTCATAATCTCTGATACTTGTTTACCGTCAATTTGACGAGAGTTGCCCTCTGACTTATACGCTTGTTTTGCTGCACTTTTCGCTTCAGTTTCCTTGTCGCTTAGAGTGTTGTAGCGTTGCTGGGCAACTGGTAACAGTTCTTTGTTTAGTTCAGCATCAACGATTTTCATAAGGCACACCTTTATCGGCGTTCAAGAACATGGTGCGCATTTTTGCTTCTAATTGGCGAGCATCTTCTGAATTGCTATTGAAAATATAAGGCTTGCTCCCAAAAAAAGGGCATCTGAGGGTAATGGTTCCAGATACCAGATGCAATGATAGATCGGCATTATATTGTTGGTTTTCAACAGTTATTTTGACCCCTCTGCGCTGGTAAATAGCCATTAGTGGGTTTATCCCATTGAGAGGCTTAAGCCCTTCCCTTGAAGAAGAGAAATCCATAGGGGTTTCAATCGTTAATAAATTTGTTGTATTTAATGCATTTACAGCCAATAGAGTCATAAATAACCTCTTGTTTTTAGGGTCTGCTCTGATCTTATCACAGCAAGAGTTAGTTGTTTGACCAATGTCACCACGACACATCGCCTTATTTTTCGGCATTATTTCTACAATGCGAGGTAATTGCCCATGTCTCAACTGACCCACAACTTTACTCTGTCCGAACTCACCGTCTCTCAAACTGCTGCCCGTCGTGGCCTGAATAACACCCCTGGACCTATTCAAACGGCCAATCTCAAACTCTTGTGCGTGCAGGCTTTGCAGCCCCTGCGCGATAAGCTCAATAAGCCCATTATTGTCACCAGTGGATACCGCTCGCCTGTGGTCAATCGTGCAATTGGTGGTGCTACCAACTCGGCACACATGTCCGGCTTAGCTGCCGACATCTATGTGCCAGGTATGTCATCCGCTGAACTCATGAAACGGATTCACACCATGGGCCTGCCCGTTGATCAGGTGATTGATGAATTTGGCTCCTGGGTCCATGTAGCTGTGCCCGCCAAAGGTCAGCCCGCTCGCCGTGAATATTTGATTGCCCGTTACCAAAATGGTGGGGCTGTCTACAGTGTGGCCAAGTTCTGATGAGGTGCAAATTTCACCTTGGAAAGCAGGGCTATCATTTCTATTTCGGGAGCTATACAAGTTCTCCTTACTATTCTCTTCAATTGGCTGAAGAAGCCTTTGAAATCTGGGCAAACCCCAGCAACCCTGAATACCAAAAAGCCCTGGAGGAAGCGCAAAAATGAAGCCGTGGTACAAATCCAAAACCATCTTGGTCAATGCTGTGGCAGCTGCCCTGACCGCCCTCGAAGCCAGTACCGGAATGCTCAAACCCATTCTGGGAGACAGCTTCTATCTCATTGTTGCCGTGGGCCTCCCGGTGGTGAATGCCATGTTGCGCACCGTGACCACACAGCCCCTCGGAAAGCCTGAAGCTCCAGACGAGCACGGGGGGCTGCTGTGACAGATATGACGCTCAATCTGGCATGGGGTCAGATTACTTGGGTTATGGGCATTGTCTTTGCTTGGTCTGCTTTCCTGATTGGAATTATTACCGGGCTAGTAGCAAAGATTGTCTCCAATTTTGAAAAAAAAATCACGGATGACAATGTCCAGCTCAAAGCCAGAGTAGAGCTTGTGGACCTTGAGTACAGAAAGCTCTTGGTCGAATTGCCGATCCAGTACCAACGCCGAGAAGATACGATTCGCGACCAAACCGTTATCAACGGCAAGCTGGACAAACTGTATGAACTCATTTTGGAGACAAAGACCGATGCCCGATAACTTAGATATCCACCGTGCAGAACGGGAGTTTCTTCGCTGGATTATCATCACAGCCCTGTGGCACGCCCGCCCCTATGGCTGTCATGAACGGATCATTCTTCGTGCGGCTCAGGATATGCCGTTGCAAATCACCACTGACCAATTGCGCCAAGAAATGGATTATGTCGAAGAAAGCGGCTTTTGCAAAATAGACAAAAGTGGGGAGCTTTGGCACGCTAAAATCACCCCCAAAGGCACAGATCTTGTAGATTACCGGGAAGATTGCCCCAAGGGCATTGCCCGCCCACCTAAGTGGTAAACCCCATGTCAAAACCCTCCAAAGTTGAACTGATGCCAACCGAAGTGCGCGACTGGCTGGATAAAGCCCTGATTGACCGCTCGTTTTCTGGCTACAAGGAACTCGAAGCCCTGATGAAAGAAAGAGGGTTTGACATCAGTCACGCCGCCATCCATCGCCACGGCCAAAAACTTGAGCGTCGATTGCAGGCTATCAAAACCAGCACCGAAGCGGCCAAGCTGATTGCCGAGGCAGCTCCCGATCAGGCTGACCACCGCAGCGCCGCCACCACGGCCCTGATTCAAACATCTCTCTTTGACGCCCTGGTGGATGTGCAAGAGGCAGAAGAAACCCTCGATCCAGTCAAGAAGGTCAAGCTTTTGGCTGGGGCTGCAGCCGCCTTTTCCATGCTCGCAAAATCCAGCCTGGCACAAAAGCAGTGGGAGGAAAAAGTCAGGATAAAGCTGGATGCCCTGGAAAAAGCTGCTCAACAGGAAACGGGCGAGAAAAAGACCGTCACGCTTGAAATCCTGAATATGATTCGCAAAGAAGTCTACGGTGTTTGAAGGAGTACCCCATGTCTGATCTCTGCCCCATTTGTCCCTATCTCAGGAGCGCGTTTACTCTCGAAACGGGCCTTGGCTGGAGTGCCTATCACGGCAACTCTATCGAAGTGCTGAAGTCCCTGCCAGAAGGCTCTGTCGATGCCTTGATCTCTGACCCGCCTTACGGAACTGGTGCCAATACTCTGATGGGCCGTCTGAAGCCTTCTTCGGAAAAATACCGCAGCACAGGGGCCGCCCCTCTGCCAGATATTGACGGGGACTCGCTCATGCCTGAAGCCTGGCAGGATATGATGGGTCAGATATTGCGCAGATCCTACCGGGTTCTCAAACCAGGAGCAACAGTGCTGCTGTTTTGCGATTGGCGTAGCCTGCCCAGTCTAATCAACGTGGTCAGCTATTCAGGTTTTGCCCTGCAGGCGGTCCCAGTCTGGGACAAAGGCCGGGGCTCACGCCCGCGCAAGAATGGTTTTCGCTCTCAATCCGAGCTGATTCTCTGGGCCAAAAAGCCAGGTGTTTTAGATGGCCCTGAACCCCCGGTCTATCTGGATGGGGTGCTGAAGCATTCCACTTTGAGCAATCACAAGCAGCACTTGACCCAAAAGCCGCTCCCATTGATGAAAGAACTGGTGCGCGTTGTGCCCAAGAAGGGGCTGGTTTTAGACCCCTTTCAAGGCAGTGGCACCACTGGCGTTGCTGCACTGGAGCAGGGGCTGACGTATATCGGGATTGAATCAGTGCCCGAATACCACAAGATTGCCTGTGAAAGACTGGCTGCATCCCAAGCCCGCGCCGCTTGAGGTAAATTTTGTCTATCCTTCTTCCCTACCAAAAAACCTATCTGGCAGACAAATCGCGATTCAAAGCGGGGATGTTTGCCCGTCAAACAGGGAAGACATTCACTACAACCCTCGAAGCCACCGACGATTGCATGGAGGCTGAAGCCACAGGCCGCATCTCTCGCTGGACCATTCTTTCGGGCTCAAAGGCCCAGGCCAAAGAGGCCATCGATACGGGTGTGAAATTGCATTTAAACGCTTATCGAACGGTGTTTGAATACCTCGAACAGCCCTTTGATGAAGACATCGACGAACTGGCCTATGAAGTTCGCTTCAAAGGGGGTTCCCGTATTCGTGCTGTGGCCGCCAACCCCGCCACAGCCCGTGGCAAATCCGACAATATTATCCTAGATGAATTTGGCTTTCACAAAGACAATCGCGCCATTTGGCGGGCCTTATTCCCCATTATTTCCAGACGTGATCTGAAGCTGCGTGTCATCTCAACCCCCAATGGTATGGGTGACAAATTCTTTGAAGTCATGAACTCGGAAAAGATGGGCCGAGTTTTCTCCCGGCATGTCATCGACATTTATCAGGCGGTGGCTCAGGGCCTGGACCGCGACATTGAAGAGCTGCGCGATGGGATGAATGACCCCGATGGCTGGGCCCAGGAGTTTGAATGCAGATTCATTGACGCAGCCACAGCTTGGTTAACCTTTGAGCTGATTGATGCGTGTGAAGATCCCTTGGCGGGCATGCCCGAAGAGTATCAAGGGGGGCTGTGCTTTGTCGGGATGGACTTTGGCCGCCGCCGTGACTTGACCACCATTTATGTGCTCGAAGACGTCGAGGGCGTCTTGTGGCTGCGCGAATGGGTCGAACTGGAGCGTAAACCCTTTCGGGAGCAATTGGCCGAGCTGGATCGCATCTTTAAAACCTATCGGGTGGTGCGGGCTGCACTTGACCAGACGGGTATGGGAGAAATGCCTGTCGAAGAAGCCAAAGCGGCACACGGCTCCAGCCGGATTCTGGGGGTTTTGTTTCAAGGCCCGGCCAAAATGGAAATGGCCACAGCCCTGAAGCAGCGAATGGAAGACCGGCAATTGAAGCTGCCAAAACGCTCTGAGCTGCGAGATGACTTGCACTCTGTTTCTAAGCGGGTTGGCCCGACTGGCATCCCTCAGATTTCTGCTCCGCGCATCAATGGATCACATGCTGACCGTTTCTGGGCATTGGGTTTGGCCTGTATGGCGGCCTCCAGTGCCGAAATGCCAGACTTTAACAAAATTCAAACCACAGGGGAATTCACCCAGCAGGAAAGTGGCCTGTGGCTGCCAACTTGGGGAACAGTAGAAGGAGCACGTTATGACGGATACTGAGGCCAAAACCACACGGCCCGAACTCAACGAAATTGCCAGTACCAACGATGGCCGGGATATTACCAGAGGATTTGTCGAAGCCCTGCATTACCTGAGCCCCACCGACAAAGTTTTGCAACAGGCGGGAGGCCTGGAATCGTATGAGGAGCTGCTCAAAGACGATCAGGTTTCTGCTACCTTTGCCCAGCGCAGAAATGCAGTGCTTGCCCGCCCATGGACAGTGACACCAGGGGGCACCAAGCGTCAGGACAAATTGGCGGCTAAACTGGTCCAAGAAACCTTGAAGGCCCTGCCTTGGGACACGATCACCGACCATATGCTTTACGCCAGGTTGTACGGCTATGCTGTGGCCGAAGTCATGTGGGTTGTTAATAGCCTGGTCAAAATCTCAGACATTCGCGTGCGTGACCGCCGCCGCTTTGTTTTCGCCCCCGACAACTCCCTTAAAATGCTCACCCACAGAAACCCCAATGGCGAGGTTTTGCCTGATCGCAAGTTCTGGGTTTCGAGTGTTGGCGCTAGCCACAACGATGAACCTTATGGCCTGGGCCTGGGCCATGCGCTCTATTGGCCCGTCTTTTTTAAACGCAACGGGGCCCGCTTTTGGGCCAAGTTTATGGAAAAATTTGCATCGCCCACCGCCATGGGAACCTTTCCCGCTGGGGCCTCAGATTCAGAGCGTCAGAAGCTCTTGGGGGCGGTTCGGGCTGTGGCAATGGATTCAGGGATTATCATTCCCGAAGGTACTCAAATTCAACTCCTCGAAGCCACACGGGGCGGGAATGCCTCTTATGGAGAATGGCTCCATTATTGGGATAGCGCAATTGCCAAGGTCATCCTCGGCCAAACCATGACCACCGAAGACGGGAGCAGCTATTCCCAAGCCACGGTGCATTATGCGGTTCGCCAAGATTTGGTAAAAGCTGATGCCGACTTGGTTTCTCAAACTGCTAACAGCTCTTGGGTGCGCTGGCTGGTTGACTACAATTTTGCTGGGGCTGCTTATCCTCAGGTCTGGCGAGATATGGAAGACGCCGAAGATCTGGAGCAGCGCTCAACCCGAGACAAAACCCTCTTTGACATGGGATTCAAACTCACCCCCGAAGCCGTGACCCGTATCTATGGCGACGATTATGAGCCCATCGAACCCCCGCAGCCAGAAACGAAGCCCGATCCCATTCCCGCCAAACAAGAACAGACCGCCCCGGCCCTAGCCGAAGGCGACGAAATTGACTTGACCCCCAGCCCAGTTGAGCCCCTGGCCAATGCACTGGACCAACAAAGTGCGCCTGCCTGGCGTAAAATTCTGGACCACATTCAGCAGCTGGTAAACAGCGCCCCCGATCTCCCGACTCTGCGTGATGCTCTTTTAAATGCCTATGCAGAGCTGCCCGGCGATGAACTTGGGGATGTGATGGCCTTGGCCATGCTGACCGCTGAACTGGCGGGACGGTACGATGTTGAACAGGAATCCGCCGATGACTGAGCCCGCGATCTCAGGCGTCTTTCGGGAGCCCTTTCAAGAACAGGTGGCCTTCTTTCGGCAGAAACTTGGCAATCTGGTTCCCACTGAGCGCTGGACAGACATGCAAAAAGAAGCGCATGACAAGGGCTTTATGGTGGCAGGCGCTGCCAAAGCGGATTTGCTGTCTGACCTTGCCGCTGCCGTGGACAAAGCGATCAGCCAGGGCACAAGTTTGGGCGCTTTTCGCAAAGACTTCAAAAGCATTACTGCCCGCCATGGCTGGGATTACCGTGGGGAATTCAACTGGCGCACAAAGGTCATTTACCAAACCAATATGGCCACCAGTTATGCTGCCGGACGCTTGGCCCAGCTCCGTGATGCCGAATTCACTCACTGGGAATACATTCACAGCAATGCCGTGGCCCACCCGCGTAAGCAGCACTTGGGTTGGAATGGTCTGGTACTCTCTGCAGATGATCCGTTTTGGAATGCGCACTACCCACCCAATGGCTGGGGCTGTCAGTGCCGGGTAAGAGGCCGGAACAATCCAGATAAAGTGGGGCAGGCCCCTGATGACGAGATTGACCCCCGCACGGGTGAGCCAGTGGGCATAGACAAGGGTTGGGGTTATATGCCCGGCAATACTGTCAGCGCCACAGTGACGTCCTTGGCCGCTCGCACCGTGCAATGGAAATATGAGCTGGCAAAGGCTTATCTGGAGAATTTACCGGAAGGGCTCAAAGACCAATTTTCCCGCTCTATGCGTGATTTGCCATCAACAAGAGACGCGGCAAGGCAGTTTGCTGGGCGCGTATTGGATGATCGCAATCATACCGAATACCAGTCTATGGGCCTGCTGACATCTGAAGATGTCTCTAAAATTCAGGAATTGAAAGGCCTTGATGTGGCTGGGTATGATTTTGCGCTTGACCCGTCTTCGGTAAGACATATCCAGAAAAAACATGGAGACTTAAAATCTGAAGCCTTGCGTGGTCAAAGAGCAGTCACAAAGGAAGACTATGAAAAGATTCCTGAATTACTCAACTCACCAGATGAAATTACAGACTCAGGCTTATCTCATACTACAAATAATCCATTGATCGAGTACTCAAAGGTAATTGGTCAAGATAAGTATTCGCTGGTGCTTGAATATCGTAAGAAACGAAAGATGTTGGTTTCGACAACATTCTACATTCAAGGGGGGAATTAAGATGATTTGGCAGGAGCTGCAACGGTACGTGCTTTTCAGCCTTATCCCTACGTCCGAAACGCTTCGCAGTAGTTCCCCTGCCATTTCTATTATACCCTGAGAGCCATTATGTCTAACAACACAGCCCAAACCCTTTTCCCCGAAGAAGTAGAGATGTTGGTCAACCATTTCAGGCACCAGACCGGCAATCCCAGAATTGAATCCTTTCTCTCGCTAAACAATCCCAACCTTTGGCTGATTGGCCAGCAAGTGGGCTCCAGTTTGCATGTGATCGCAGAGTATGAAAAGTTTGACCTGGAGCTGAAAATACTCAAGGGAGACGATTTTTTCTGATGCAATTTGACATCAAGCTTGATGATTCAATGGTGCTCAACTCCCTGCGCCGCTTGCAACTTAAGACCAGCAACCTTAAGCCTGTGATGTCTGAAATAGGGGAAGAGATGCTGGAGAGTGTCAAGAAGCGCTTTGAAACCAGTACAGGCCCAGACGGTCAAAAGTGGGCCGCAAACAAAGAAAGCACGCTCCTGAAAATGCTCAGCCAGACCAAAGGCAATTTCAAAATTAAGACAGTCACAAGTAAATCTGGGAGCAAACGGGAAATTAAGGTGGGAGGACTGAGAAAAAAAGGTCAGGAACGTGTCTCTGGTAAAAAGCCCTTGATTGGTGATAGCAAAGCGCTCTCAGGAACCATAAATTACCGGGCCACATCTGACTCTTTGAAAGTCGGCAGCAACATGATTTATTCGCGGGTACAGCACTTTGGCGCAGGCAAGGGGGCCTTTGGGGCAACCAGACGCGGGGCACCAATTCCTTGGGGAAGTATTCCTGGTCGCCCATATCTGGGCTTTTCGGATGAGGACCGCTCGATAATTTTAGAGACAGTTGAGAAGTATTTGAAGGCCTGAATCTCTCTGGGGATGGTGGCTATTTTCCAAGTTTTTAAACTGCTGTCACAGTTGTTCTGATAGCCACTTGTGTGGAATTGGGAAAGAATCTGCGTCTGATATTATTCGATAAAACAACGGCTTCTTGTTCTGCTGTATCCTGATCAGCAAATTCCGCAACGAAAGAAAAGCGATTTTCGACAAACTCCCTGCCAAGAGCTGTTTCGGCTTGTCGTAAATGTATGAGTTCAAAATCAGGGGGCATGGTAAATCTTGAGTTTGCGCTAATGAAATCTGTAAGTTCTTGAGTAAAATCAGGAAGAGGTGTGGGTAGATCTTCCAAAAAATCATATCTAATTTGAAAATTAGCCATATTGTTTACTGCTTAAGCCTCGCATTTTTTAAATTCCAAGATCTAATGTTACCTTCTTTTCCTAATATATGAAAACAAAACCCGTTTAACCCCGTTTGAAAGCCGTTTAAATTTTGTTTTGACCAGCTTGGTGGTATAAAGAGAGTATTCAGATCTGACACCGGCCTTAAAATCGATTCTACGGCGTCTCGCTATTCTCCTTCTAAACTATCCCCGGTGTGAAGTATGTCACCACGACACCACACCGCCTTGCCGCCTACGATGGGGGCATGAATCAAGCACTTTCTCCCCAAACACCCACCCACAATCTTCGCCCGGCCCGCATTCACGCGCTGAAAGCAGGCACTTGGCAGAGCTTGGGTGGCGCTGTTTCCCTTTCCCTTTTTGACCTGGCTCATATCGCTGAGTCTTATAATCCCGCTTTACACGAAGCTCCTGTCGTGATTGGCCACCCGGCAACGGATGACCCTGCTTTTGGCTGGGTGCGTTCAGTTGATTTGCAATCAGATGGCTTGTGGCTGAATACGGAGCTGCTGCCTGAGATGGCAGATCTCGTCAAGCGGAGTTTGTACAAAAAGGTATCTGTATCGCTGTATCCACCTGATGCTCCTGCCAATCCTGTGCCCGGTGGTTATTCCATCAAGCACTTGGGTTTTCTGGGAGCACAGCCGCCAGCGGTCAAAGGGCTTCAGGGAGTGGTGCTCAATAGCGAGTCTGATCAGACGATTATCATCGAATTCGAGGAGGCCCGTATGGGTGACGAAAACAAAGACCCTGCCTTGGCGCTGGCTGAAAAGCAAGCGAGCTTAGCACAAGAACAGCAGGTACTGACTCAGAAAAAAACTGAGATCGACCTGGCTGAACAAAATTTGACCAAGCGCGAACGCGACCTGCGTCAAAAAGAATGGGGCATCCAGCTCGATTCTCATATCCAGGCTGGGCGCTTGCTGCCCAAAGACAAGGCTCAAGTCTTGGCTTTTATGGAAGGTCTTCATGGCCAAAATGTGGATCTCGGCGAAGGTGAAAAACCCATGCTGGATTCATTCAAGGAATTTTTGGCGGCCCTGCCTGCCCAGGTCAATCTGAGCGAAGTCGCCCCCGCAGACAAGGCGGCCACGCCCCCTGTCGCTGTTAACTTCGCAGCCCCTGCCGGTTATGAAGTCGACGCCCAAAGCTTGGCTCTTCATCAGAAAGCCAAGGAATGGATGTCTAAAAACCCAGGCAAACTCTATACCGAAGCCATTCGCGCTATTGAAGGAGGTGCTGCCTAAATGTCAGCCCAATACCGTTCTGTTCTCACTCTATCTTTGGTTGCTGTGGCTGCCCTGACAGCCAATCGTTTTGTTTCCCCTACCCGTGGCCTGCCTTCGGATGGGGGGAATACCTTGGGCGTGGCTTTGACCGATGCCGCCATTGGTCAAACAGCCCCAGTCGTTACGCTGGGCACAGCGCCCGCTGAAGCTTCTGCTGCAATTGCCGAAGGGGCCTTGGTCGAGGTGGGTGCCGATGGCCGCATTGAAACCCTTGATGCTGGCGTTGCTGTGGGTCGGGCACTGCAAGAGGCAACTGGTGCAGGCCATGTCATTGAAGTCATGCTGATCCCCAATTAATCCCCAGAACACAAGGAGAAAAACCCCATGTCCCAGATGAATCCTTCACAGGCCCGTGTCATCGATCCCGTTTTGACAGAAGTGGCCCGTGGTTACAAGCACCCTGAGCGGGTGGGTATGAAGTTGTTTCCCGAAGTGCCTGTGGGCCAGCGCGGTGGGAAAATTATTCAGTTTGGAAAAGATTCTTTCAAGCTGTACCAGACAGGCAGAGCCCCCGGTGGCAATGTGGCTGTCGTGGATTATGGCTATTCAGGGTCCAGTTACTCGCTCGAACAGCACGCCATTTCTGGTAAGGTGCCCATCGAGCTGCTCGAAGAAGCCAAAGCCGTTCCAGGTATTGACCTGAGCAAAGGCGCTGTCCAACAGGCCCAGGATATTATCTCCTTGCGCCTGGAGTACCAGCAGGCCACCATTGCCAGAACAGCGGGCACCTACGCATCAGGTAACAAGGTGACTCTTTCTGGTTCCTCTCAATGGAGCCATGCCGATTCTAACCCCTCTGCAGACATTGAAACAGCCCGTGAGGCAATTCGCGCCAAAACTGGGTTTTATCCCAATATCACACTGCTTTCACCCAAGGCTTTTTCAGCATTAAAAGTCCACACCCGTATTCTCGACCGGATGAAATACACAGGTCGGGATTCGCTCACAACAGACATGCTGGCCAAACTCTGGGACATTGACGAAGTTGTGGTTGGCAAAGGTGTTACGGCATCGGATGCAGGCGTGTTCTCAGATATCTGGGGCAAAGATGTCATCTTGGCCTATGTCGCCACCGGAAACCTGGCATCCATGGGCACCCCCAGCTATGGCTATACCTACCGCTTGCGCAATTACCCGATTGCCGAGCAAGGTTATTACGCAGCTGGCAGCCGTTCATGGTTCTATCCCGTGATTGATGAAGTTTCGCCCGTGATTGCAGGGGCTGAAGCGGGCTATCTGATCACCAACGCGGTGGCCTAAGCCGATGAAAGTCAAAGTAATCATTGATTCTCTCAAGCACGACGGCGAGATGGTTGTCAAGGGCGACGTGCTTGATCTACCCAAAGCCCAGGCCCAGGCTCTGCTGGACAGCGGTGCTGCCCTCGAAGTGGATTTAAACGGCGTTAAAACGCCCATTAAAACCGCCAAAAAGACGGAAGCTGACAAATGAGCTACGCCACGCCCGAAGATCTGATTGCTGCTTCCCCTGCCCATCTGGTTGCCGATCTCACTGGCACTACTGAGCCGGATGAAGTGGCCATTGCTCGGGCGTTGGCAGATGCCAGTGCTGAAATTGACAGCTACCTGGCAGCCAGGTATTTTCTCCCACTTGGGACCGTACCAGAGAATCTGCGCCGCGTCAGCATTGACATCGCTCTCTATCGCCTGATGAACCTTCGGGCCTTGGGGGATATCGAAGATGCCCGCAAACGCTACGAAGATGCAGTGAAATACCTGATGGCTGTGGCCGATGGCAAGATCAGCTTGGGCCTGCCCACCGCTGATTCAGGAGCCGCCGCAGCCACAGGTATTGCCTACGTGGCCGCCCCTTCTGTCATGAGCAATTTGGGGTATTGAAGCAATGACCTGGGAGATGGAGATTGAGACCGCGATTGTGGACCGGCTGAAAATTGCCTTGGCCCCTCTGCCGGTCGAAGCGCTCCCAGACAAACCCTGGAATTTCACCCATCCCAGAGGGGCTGCTTTGGTGGTTTTTACTGGAGCAGATCCCGCCGAGGGGGTGGATCTTTACACCTCGGCCCAGCCCGTGACTTTGAGTTATGAGGTGGTTTTGCTCTCGCGCTCATTGCGGGACAACGCCGGACTATACCCGATGCTCGAAGCTGCCCGCAAAGCCCTGCTGGGTTGGCGGCCCGAAGATTCCGGCCTCACCCCCTTTCGCATGGGCCGGGTCACGAATCAAGGGTACGAAGACAGCGCCTGGCGCATGAGCCTGATACTCACTACCCAAGCCATGTGGGTGGATGATGCAGAGCCCACTATCGGGCCGCTACTTAAGGAATTAACTTTTGAGGAGATTTAACTGATGGCAAGCTACACCTATTCCGGCCCGCCCTCTGGAACCACTTTAAACGATGGGCGCGAAGTGCTGTTTTATGATGGCAAGACCTACGACCTGCCTGCTGAAAACGAGTACGTTTTATCTTTGGTTGCTCAAAAGCGCCTGGCACCCACCAAAGCCACCCCCAACCAAGTCAAAGCCCCCTCCAACCAAGTCAAAGCCCCCAAAGAGAAGGAGAAAGTCTGATGGCTGTAAATTACCTGCATGGTGTAGAAACCATCGAAAACGACAAAGGCCCCCGCCCGATTCGCACAGTCAAAACAGCTGTGGTGGGCCTGATTGGCACTGCCCCCATGGGTGCAATCAACGAGCCGATTGTCATCAACAGCGACCGCGATGTGGCCCAATTTGGCCCCATGACCCCCGGCTTTACCATCCCCCAGGCCTTGGACGCCATCTTTGATCAAGGGGCGGGCACGGTGATTGTGATCAACGTCTTGGACCCCGATACCCACAAAACAGCAGTGGCAGACGAAGCCGTTACCTTCAGTACCACCACAAACAAAGTCAAACTGGACAATCCCCATGTGGCTAATCTGGTGCTGAAAAACAATGCCGGTGATGTGACCTATGTGCTCAACACCGATTACAAAGTGAATCTCGTCACTGGCGAGCTTGAGCGCGTGGTCGGCGGGGCCATTGCCAGCGGTGGGGCAGCCAAAGCCAGCTATGATTATGCCGATCCCACTGAAGTGGTTGCAGCGGATATTATCGGGGAAGTGACTGTGGGCGGCCTGCGCACGGGAATCAAGGCCCTCGAAGACACATATAACCTCTTTGGATTCTTTGCCAAGATCCTGATTTCACCTGTCTTCTGCACCCAAAACAGCGTTGCCGCAGAGATGATCAGCATGGCTGTCAAACTGCGTGCTTTTGCCTTGATTGATGCACCGATTGGCACCACCCCGGCCCAGGCCATCACCGGACGCGGCCCCAGTGGTTCGATCAACTTCAATACCAGCTCTGAGCGGGCAATTCTCTGCTATCCCCATCTCAAGGTCTACGACCCTGTACTGGATGAAAACCGCCTGGAGCCCTTTAGCCAGCGCTTGGCTGGGGTGATGTGTCGCCGCGATGTGGACAACGGTTATTGGTGGTCGCCCTCCAATATGGAAATCTTGGGTATTGTCGGAGCCGAACGCTCCATTTCTGCACGGGTCAACGATCCCAATACCGAAGCCAACCAGCTCAACGAAGCGGGCATCATGACCATTTTCAACAGCTTTGGCACGGGTCTGCGCACCTGGGGCAACCGCAGCGCCGCTTTCCCCAGCAATACCAGCCCCAAGAATTTCATCTCTGTGCGCCGCACTGCTGATGTGCTGCATGAATCGGTTGAATTTGCCATGCTGCAATTCATCGACTATCCCATTGATGATGTCTTAATTGACGCCATTTTGCAGAGTGCCAATGCCTTTGTTCGCACCCTGATTGGCCGTGGGGCTATTATCGACGGCCTGGTTACATACGACCCGGCCAAGAACCCGCCCACGGAAATTGCTGCCGGGCACCTCACTTTTGACGTGACATTTGTCCCACCGACCCCGGCTGAGCGTATCACGTTTGAATCTTTTATCGACATCAACCTGCTGGCTGGCCTCGGGGCCGCCGCTTAATACTAAAGGAGAAAACCCCCCGTGGCTAAAATCGAAATTAACCGCCTGGTCAATGCCAATTGTTTCTTTGATGGGAACAATCTGCTGGGGCGCGTCGAAGAAATCACCCTGCCTGAAATCAAGATGAAAATGGCCGAACACAAGGCCTTGGGAATGGTGGGCTCTATCGAAGCCTTCTCAGGTTTTGAAAAGCTCGAAGGCAAGATCAAGTGGTCCAGCCTCTATCCCGATGTCATGAAAAAAACGGCCAATCCCTTCAAGGCAGCACAGGTTCAGGTTCGGGGTTCTTTGGAATCCTGGACCGGCCAAGGCCGCACAGCTCAGGCCAAAGTGGTCATTACCTTGACCCTGACCTTTAAGAAATTCCCCGGTGGCAATTTCAAGCCCCAGGACAATGTCGAGATGGAGACCGATTACGCCTGCACCTACATGAAGCAGACCGTGAACGGTGAAGACATTGTGGAAATTGATGTGCTCGAAAACATCTACAAAGTGGGTGGCGTGGATATGCTCACGCAATACCGCTCGAATATTGGGGGTTAGACTAAACCATGGAACCTACAACCCAAACCACTGAATCCCAGGAAGCCAAGCCCACCCAAATTGAAGTGCCCCTGTCTGATGGCCGCACTGCGATTGTGCGCAAAGGCAAAGGAAAACAGCTCAGAAACGCGATGCGAATCACCGATGACCCCAATGAGTTTGGCATGATTCTGGCTGCCGACTGTACGACTATCAACGGCGAATCCCTGAGCTACGAAGACGAGTTTTTGGAGATGGATCTTGAAGACTGTAATGCCCTGATCCAGGCTTCCAACAAACTCATGGGAAAGTAGCAATTCCCTCCCCTCAACAACTCATTCACCTCAGCCATGTCACTGGGGCCAGCCCATCTGAAATAGATGCAATGGATATCGACGACCTGGCGTGGTGGTGTGACGAGTCAATCAAGTACTGGAACTTTATCAACACCCCCAAGGAGGATTAATCCATGTCTGACATGCTTTTGGCCATGTTGTTAACTCTCAAAGACATGGCCAGTGGTCCTTTGGGGCAGTTTCAGGGCAATGTGAAAAAGCTGAGTCATGACTTGATGGCCACAGGTGTTGTTTCAAGAGCAATGGGGCAAGGGATTCTCAATGGCTTAAAAGCGCCTATTGCGGCTTTTGCTGAAGCTGAAGACGCGGCAACCCGCCTGCGAGTTTCGATGATGGACTCCAAAGGCATCTCAAAAGGCTTTGAGCAGGTCAACAAACTGGCCACAGATCTGGGCAATAAATTGCCAGGCACGACCGCAGATTTCCAAGAAATGATGACAGCTCTGAATCAGCAGGGGGTGTCTGCTCAATCCATTCTTGGCGGGGTTGGCAAGTCAGCCGCTTATCTGGGTGTTCAGTTAAAAATGCCTTATAGAGACGCTGCTATCTTTGCCGCCAAAGTAGGTGAGGCGGCTGGGGTGGCAGCCAAAGACATGGAAAAGTTTATGGATACCATTCAGCGCACAGCCAATCTGGGTGTTGAAACCACAGAGATGCAGTATGCCTTTGGCCGTTCTGCTGGTGCATTGAAAAATGTAGGTATGCAGGGCTTGGAGTCAGCAAAATCTCTCAGTGTCATGTATGCCCAGTTGATCAAAACAGGTCTATCCGGTGAAACGGTAGGCACGAACTTTGCAGGCATGTTGGAAAACCTCAAAAAGTACCAGTACCAGATTGGCGACAAAGCAACCACGGCCCACCAGAGTCTTAAAAAACTGGGCATTGAGATGCAGTTTTTTGATAAACAGGGCAAAATGAACGGCCCGCGTGAAATGATTGCTCAGCTTGAAAAGCTCAAGAAATTGACTCCTGAGCAGCGCGCAAAAGCAATGGATGGCATTTTTGGTGGAGGCCAAGACTCTCAAATGGTTAATACGCTTGTTGCTGGAGGCGTAAAAGCCTATGACGAAATGGCTAGAAAAGCAAAAGCACAAGCCGATCTGAACGCCAAAGTTGAAGCTCAACTGCGAACCCTCAAAAATATCTGGGATTCGGCCACAGGCACTTTTACCAATATGCTTGCCACACTGGGTGAATCCATTGCGCCTGAACTCAAAGCCATGGCAGATGGTTTGGGTAAAATTTCTGAAAAGCTCCAGGCTTTTGCCAAAGCCCATCCCATGCTCACCAAGATTGTGGTAGGCCTTACGGCCATCAGTGGCGTTGCTTTGCTGGTTGGTGGAACTGCATTGATGGGTTTAGGCGCGATCTCTTCAGGAGCCCCTTTAGCTGGGGCTGCTGTGACGATTCTTTCAACCAAGTTCTATGCCCTGATGAGTTCTGTTCTGAAAAGCAGTGCGGCCATGAAAGCCTGGAATGCGGTCACTGGAGCCAAACTTGTGGCTGGTGGAAATGCCTCAGTCGGGGGAACCTTTACAAGGATGGCCACTGGGATGAAAAATTATGCTTCTTCCGTAGCCATGGCTGCGAAAGGTGGAATTGTTGCCCTTCCTGGTTTGATTATGACCAAGGCCAGTGCAATGCGTGTGGCTACGGTCGCTGGAGCAAAATGGTCCGTGCAAATGCTGACAGCAAAGCATTCTGTCAGTGGTCTTGCCAGCGCTGGATGGGCACGCATATTGACAGGATTGCGGGCTGTTGCGGTCGGCTTTCGGGCCATGGGTCTTGCTGCGCTGGCAAACCCTGTGGGTATTGCCATTGCTGCCATTGCAGTTGGGGCGGTTCTTGTTTTCAAATATTGGAAACCGATCTCTGGTTTTTTTAAAGGTTTGTGGCATGGCCTGATGGTGGGCCTGAAGCCCCTTAAACCGGCCTTTGATGCTGCCTTTGCGGCTGTTGCCCCCATTATTCAGCCCATTGTGGGCGCTTTAAAGGGCGTTTGGAACTGGCTTAAAAGCCTATTGAGCCCCGTTGATGATGTTGGCAACCGGGGTCAAAAGATGGGGGTTCAAATGGGTTTGGCTATTGCTGGCATCATAAAAAAAGGGGCGGAGATGTTGACCTATTTTACCGGGTTGCCGGGCCAGCTTTTATCTATTGGCACAAATATGATGATGGGTCTGTTAAACGGCATTACAGCAGGCGCAGGACGGGTATTGGCTAAAATTGGTGAGATTGCCAATAGCATTAAAAGCAAATTTGCGGGAATCATGGGAATCCAATCTCCTTCTCGGGTTTTCATGGGCTTTGGTCAAAACTTGGGCGCTGGCCTGGAGCTGGGAATGGTGGCCAAGGCTGCTGGTATTGCTGGGGCTGCCAAGAAACTGGCGATTGCGGCCACGCCAAACATGCCCAAAGTGGCTGCCCCGAACCTTGCTTTGGCATCTGCCAGGGGTGGCGCTGGAGGTGGCAATCAGATTACCTTTGCGCCCACGATTCAGCTTATGGCTGGGCCTGGTCTGTCTTCTGAGCAGCAGATGCAGCAAGCGGTGCGGGATCTCTATCCAGAATTCAAGCGCCTGATGGACCGCTATAGCCACGATAAGAAACGAGCCAACGCATGACCACTTGGGCCACGCTTGGGGAGACTGAAATTGAGGTCTTGTCCGGGCCTTCTGCCTTTGGGGTGAAATATGCCTCGAACTTTGCAGACATTCCCCTGATTGGCCGCAAAAGTGCATTGCAGCACACGGGTTTTGCGCCTGATGAAATCTCCTGGGCTGTTCGCTTGAATGCAGTTTGGAGCAATCCAGCGGATGAACTGCGCAAGCTCAAAGAGCACATGGATAAACACAATACGCTGTCCTTGGTGATGGGAACCGGGGAATACCGGGGCGTCTTTGTCATCAAAGATTTGGATGTGGCCTTGCAGCACACCGATCCCGAGGGAAATATTCTCGACATGGAGCTGAACATGTCTTTGCAGGAGTATACGGGAGACCCGGCCAAGCCCAATCCCCCCGGCGTGATTAAAGACACCTTGCCGATTGGGGCCATTGCCAATCCCACGGTTTTGCTGACAGAGCCCCCTGGTGGATTTCTTGAGACGCTGGATGCAGCCATGGCCACGATTGAGACCATTGGCGAGGCTTCGGCCCGCGTGAATGACATTGTGGCCAGTGCTCAGAACGGGGATATTTTGGGCGCGGTCAGCTTGGCTGGGGCCTATTCCCCTGAGCTGTTTGAAATGGCACAGATGTTGCCCATTGAAGACTTTCAGCAAATCGAAGAGATTGCAGTCATTGCCCAAGACGCTGGTGAAGTGGCCTCTGGCCTGAGTGCCGCCCAAACGGAAATCAACACAGCGGCCTTGATGCTGGAGCAGTCCACCGATCTGGGCGGGTTAAGCGCAGCAGCGGGCCACATGTCTGGAGCTGTGGGCATGTCAGCAGGAACCCAACCCGCTTTGGAACGCTTGCAGGCCTGGGGTGAAGTGGGCAGTCGTTTGGGAGGCCCCAATTGACACAATACCTGGAGCATATCACCACCGAAGGGGAGCGCTGGGACAGCATTGCCTGGAAGTATTATGGCGATGTCACGCAAATGGGTCTCCTGATTGAAACCAATCCCCAGGCCCCGATCAAACCCACCTTGCCAGCTGGCATGAAGCTCTTGATTCCCCTGATCGAGCAGCCCAAAGAAGTGCAGGGCCTGCCACCGTGGAAGTAAAGCAGGCAGTTCAACCGGCGTTTAAGCTCTTTTACAATGGCAAAGATGTCAGCAAAGATCTGGCCCCTTACGTCACCGAAATCACGTACACAGACAAGCTGACAGGCCAATCTGACGAGCTAGATATTTCCGTGATGGACCCCGATGGCCGCTGGCTGGATGCCTGGTACCCAGAAAAAGGGGCCGAAGTCCAATTGGAATATGGCTATGCCCACAAAGCCTTGGTCAAGGCCGGGGCCTTTGAAGTTGATGAAATTGAGATCGAAGGGCCCCCCGCTGCTGTGCGTATTCGCGCACTCTCAGCAGGCCTGAGCCGTCAGGCCCGCACCCGGATTGGCAAGGCGTATGAAAAAACCACCCTCAAAGGGATCGTCGATAAGGTTGCCAAGCGGCTCAAAGCCAAGGTCAGTGGGCAGATTGCAGATATTCAGATTCCCAAGGCCACCCAGTATGGCGAGACCGATTGGGTCTTTCTGATACGTTTGTGCCGTGAGTATGGGTATGAAGTTAAGCTGACAAATAACAACCAAACTTTGGTGGTCGCCAAGCTCAAAGACCTTGCCACTCAAAAGGCCATCCGGGTAATCACACCTGCAGATTTATCCAGCTACCAATACCGGGACAAAATCACAGAAGTGCCCGCCAAAACTGAGGTAAAGCACCATGACCCACAAAAGAAAAAGCTTGTTACAGGTGACGCTCAGGCCCAAACGCAAGACAAAACCGCCAGCGATACGCGCAAAAAGGTGGTCCCCGTCAAGACGCCAGGTCAAGCCAAAGAAGTGGCCCAAGCTGAGCAAGAGCGGCATGAAATCGACAAAACCAGTTTTACTCTCACTCTGTGGGGAGATGAAAGTTTGGTGGCAGGGGCTAGAGTAACGGTGGCCAAATTCGGCAAACTCAATGGCGAATACATGATTATCGAGGCCAAACATACCCTTTCGCGCAGTGGTTACAGTACAGAAACCCAAATGAAGCGGGTGGCGGCATGAGCGAAACCTTTCATGAATCAGCTGTTACCCTGCGTTATGGCCTAATCGAAGAGATCGACGAAGACAAATACTTGGTCAAGGTCAAGCTCCTCGATCTGGACGATATGATTACCCACTGGCTGCCACTGGCTGCCTCAGTCACCCAAGACGACAAGAGCCAAGACACCATCGACATCGGCACCCAGGTTGCGCTCTTGCTGGATTCCAGGGGCGAAGAAGGCATTATCATCGGGGCGGTCTATTCAGACGAAGATCCACCCCCGGCCCCATCCAAAGACAAATGGCACCGCAAGTTTAAAGACGGTACCATCATTGAATATGACCGCTCTGCTCACATTCTCAAGGTGGATGCCCAAGGCGAAATTACCATCAAAGCGAGCGGGCCCGTGAAAGTCGAAGGTCAAAACGTGACCGTGAAAGGCACACAGGTCAAAATTGAAGCCCAGATCTGTGAGATAGATGCCCCGCTCACGAAGGTGAATAATATCTTGGTTCAGGGCAAGATTATCTTTCCTCCCCCGGCCCCGGTGTGAAGCATGTCACCACGACCATTTCAGGCATTCAGACCTATTCTGGTATCAGAGGTATTCCATGATTCTTTACCCCGGCAGGCCCATTCTTTACCGTCTCCCCCTCGAAGAGCCCGAAGGCGCTTTTCAAGTGGTCGGAGCTTTGGCCATGTCTGCTGATGCTGGGGATTTGACTGTGTTTATCCTAGACCCAGCCGGTGTTGGGGTTTCTTACCATGTCCCATTCTCTGAAGAGCCGTTGCCCAATACCTGGACGTGGGCTCCCGTGGACCCTGCCCCATGATTGCTACTCTCCCCACAACCGCCCATTGGCAGCCCGCCCTCGAAGGGGAAGGCTTTGTCGAGGGTATTGAAGACATTCGCCAGTGCATTCGGATTATCCTTGAAACCCCGCTGGGCTCAGATCCCTTGCGGCCTGACTTTGGTAGCAATCTGCACTTGTACTTGGATTATCCAATTGACCGGGCCCGGCCCCATATCGTCAGGGAAACCGTTGAAGCCATTCGCAAATGGGAGACTCGCTGCACCGTTAAACGGGTCTCTGTCAGTATTGAAGAGACTTCCAGCCTTTTGATTCAAGTCTATTTCATCTTGGCTGATGGGGTTGAAGACAGTGTGGAGGTGCGCCCCAGGTGAGCACCCTCCCGCAGGTTATCCACGAAGATTCAGCTCAGATTGTCGCTGAGCTGAAGGCGCAGTATGAGGCGTTGACTGAAAAGACACTCTATCCAGCTCAAGTCGAACAGCTCATGATTAACCTGATTGCCTACCGTGAGGCCCTTTTGCGGGCAGGTATCAACGATTCTGCCCGTCAAAACTTAGCCAGATATGCCCGCTCGCCTATGCTGGAATTCTTAGGCGAATTGGTGAATACCTATCGCTTGCCCGCTCAGGCAGCCCGCACCACCCTGCAATTTTCTTTAACTCTGGCACTGGTCAACAATACCCTGATTCGCAAAGGTACCCGGATTCAAGCCAACAATGGGGCCATCTTTGCCACCATTGCCGATGCCGTGATCCCTGCTGGTCAGCTTTCGGTTTTGGTAAGCGCTGAAGCGGATACACCTGGCACGGAATACAATGGCCTGTTGCCAGGCACCATTAAAGAGCCTTTTGATACCCTTCAAACGGGCTTAGAAGCCATCAACACCACCACTTCAAGTGGCGGTGCTGAGCAAGAGGATATTGAGCGTTTCCGTTTGCGGGTGATGCTGGCCATGGATCAACCATCTGCGGGTTCTGGCAAGTCTTACCGCTACATTGCCCTCAGCACAGACAGCCGGGTGATAGATGTCAGCGTTCAAGTCTTGGCCCCAGGTTGGGTACGCCTGGCAGTTTTGGCCGATGGGGATAGCGAAGAAATTGTGGCCGCTGTTGATCGGGCTGTCCGGGCAGATGACACCCGCCCCCTGACTGATCGCGTGGATGTGATTGCCGCTGTGGCAGTGGCCGCCCCCATTGAAGTCACCATAATCCCCCGGATTGGGGCCCTTGTTTCGAGTTTGCTCACAGCTTCTCAAGCTGAATTGAACCTGCACAAAATCAAGCTGGCCCGGACTCTGGGCTATGACCTGGTTGATTCAGAACTCAGCGCCAGGTTGCAAAATTTGGGTGGTATCAAAAAGGTGGTCTTGGCAGGAGCCAATGTGCCCATTCAGCCCCATCAATACGCTGTTTTGAGCTGGCCTGTACCTGAATTTACGGAGGCCGAGAGTGACTGACATTACCCCCGTACTGGCATCATCTGAGCGCTGGGCACCCATTGCCAAGCTGACCGACCGTTTTTTTAATCTGCACACCTGGAAAAACACCGTCTGGCATGTGAATTCCGCAGAAAGTGCCATGTTGCCTTTCTTGGCTGAAATGCTTGGAATCACGGACACAGCCGCTTGGCAGTCGGCTCAATCTGAAAAAGAGCGCAAAGCAATTATCAAGGCGGCCCACGCCCGCCACAGAATGCGGGGTACTTCTGCAGGTTTGATCCGCGAAGCTGCTGAAGCCGGTGGCCAGGTGCGCCGGATTATTGCTCCCCCCAATAAAACCTTTCTTTCTGCTGCTGCCACACCCGCAGAGCGCAATGCCTGGCTGGCTTTACATCCTGAATTGCGCTTGTATCCTCGCCGGGTGGCAGGTCAAAAGGAAGTGGCTCACTGCACGGGCGACTTCTTGGGCGGCAATTGTTATCCCGCCAAAGGAAGTGCTTTGTTGCGTTCTCGGCTGCGTGTCACTTTGGTTAAAAATGGGGTAGAAACAGAGTTGGAAAGCCCTGATTGGCAAATTGCAAATGTACAAAAGCAGGTCACAACTGAAATTGTGATTCCCTCGAAACGTGGCTTTGCCTCTTTTTTAGGCGGTCCTGTTAGCTTTACAGCAGCCACAGACGCCAGTCTGCGCCGCATCACGTTAAGAGATGTGGCCCTGTACAATCAGCCCTCTGCCAGTCTGGGTCTGCGCACTCTTCAGCCAGGACTCAGGCCCATAGATGCTGATGGCGAAATGATTGCCGAGGTGCGCCCGACACCCAGCAAAGCCACTTTTTTAGGGAAGTTCCTGCGTCATTCTATCCGTACAAATGCCGAGCTGGCGCAGTACCGCCGGATTAAATTATTCGATCCCAATGCCCCCGTCACCCGAGCGCGGGCCGCGTCTCACTTGGGCTATTCCCGTTTAACCATGCCCCCGCACTGTGCCTTGGTGGAAGTTGCCTTCTTTGGCAAACGCAACCCACTCATGGGGCGTTATTTGGGCAGGCCGATTGCCGCAGGTGATCGTGCGCCTTTGCAAAAATTACTCGCGAATATGCGTTTGGCGGCCCGCGCCTCCGACAGCATCGCCATCGATACCCGTATTTTCCGCCCCGTGCGGGCTGGCCATACTCTGGCAGGCTCAGCAATGGCTGGCGGCGTCACAAATCTTTAAGAGGAGTCTCCCATGGAAAAACAAGTCATTTACCGCGATCGGCAAGAATTACAGGCCACAGATATGCTCAATTCTCAGGGCTGGATGGACGAAGCCCAGCAACACCTGATCACTGATGCCATCACCCCTGAGCGTCAGTTTGTGGGGTTGGCTGTAACCATTCGCTCAGCCAGTGAAGCTGAAATTGCGCCAGGTCGTTTGTATGTTGGTACCACTGGCAAAGTTTATGCCTTGAGCGCGGCCCAGGTGGTCAGCGTTTTTTCAATGCTGCCCTTGGAAGACGAAAAATGGCTTGCTCTCTCTGTTTACGGTCAAGAAGAAGATGTGGATGTGCAAGCTCGCGACTTCCTGATTGATCTGCAAACCGGCCAAACCCAGCCTGAATCCGTTGCAATGCAACGCCGCCGAGTGGTTATCTCACATGTGGCTCAAGGCCTCGAATCCCCCACCCCTGAAAAACCGGAACCCCCGACCGGCTATACCTTGATTGCCCATGTCCGGCTGTCTCCCTCTGGCATTCAACAGATTGTATTGGCTGAATCCCGTCATTTGCCTAATTTAAACGCCATTCAAACCCGTCTCAAAGCCACCGAAGGCTGGATTACATCTGCCGGGCCCCGCATCGACCATATCGTGAGTGACATCGCAGGTCTCGGAGAAGCAGTTGCCGCCCGCGCCACTATTCAGCAAATGTTGGCAATGGCAATGGATATGGCCAGGGTCAAGGAGCGCATGGAAATTCCCGATGATTATATCTTTTATGGTGCTGACCACTATTTAAACGAAGATGAGTCAGACACTGAGGCTGTGGGCTATAGCGCATTCTTGCAAGAGGGAATTCGTCCCGCGATTGCGGCCCAAGATGAACTGGGATTGGCTTTGTTGAATCCCTTGGATGCTGCGGCAAAGCTCAGCTCAGACAATTTTCTCTTGCCCGCTTATAACGAATTGACCCGTTTGCGCATGGAAACCCGGATTGGGGATTTGACTATCAATCAATACCAATACCAAACCACAAACATGGTTCAAAAGGCCATGTCGCGTGAGCGGATTCAATATGGTGAAACCCGCACGCTCTGCACAAACTCAGGGTTTTGGCGCAGTGGTCAATACGACCCTATCACAGGTATTTACCGTATTAACGGAGAGACCTGGGAAGTTGACCCTGCATACCGTCAAAATATGATCTTGCAAGTCGGGCAAGTTCGAGCAACTCAGTTTTGGAATACCACCTTTAACGAAACTTACTGGGATGCAGTTACCACAACGCATACCGTGCAGGGCTCTGTGCTGGCTCAAACAATATTGATGGCCCAAACTGGCTGGCTTACTTCTGTTGAAGTTTATTTCAGCAGTGTTGATGCCGCTGGCGGCATGACCTTGATTCTGACTGATGCCAGCCGTGGACAGCCCGATCTGGATTATGGTGTGGCCCGAGTGGTGTTGGCTGCAAACGCTCTCTCTGCTGGCTGGAAAAAAATCACCTTCCCACGCCCGGTCTTTGTTGAGTCTGGCCGCCGCTATGCCATTGTTTTGGTCTCGGGAGCACAGCACAAAGTTGGTTACACGCAAGGCACAGATTACACCCAAGGCGTTTTGATGTATGCCCAAGATGGTGCCTATTTCACAGAGGCAGCGGATCGTGATTTGATGCTGCGGCTCAATTTCGCCCAATTCACCACACCCAGGGCTGTCATTCAAATGGAGCCGCTTCAGTTGGCTGGTGGCATTGGCGATTTGGATATGCTTTATGAAGGCGTCACCCCTGATGGTACCCAAATTTATTGGGAATACCAAGTGGCGGGAATCTGGTATCCAATCAAAGAAGGCAGCGCTGAAAATATTGCCTCCCTGCCTGCATTGTTGCCCATTCGCGCTGTTTTTGTGGGGACCACAGATCTCATGCCTGGCCTGCTTTTGCCTTCTGCCCAGGTGGTTGTATCCCGTATGGGGACAAGTTTCACGCATTTTTCAACCGAAAGAACTTTGGGCACAGCCAGTGATCATATCGTGGTTCGTTTGCTGCTCGAAGATTTCAACCCCACCCCTCACACAGCCAATTGTCAATTGGTGATTGGGGGAAGCCCTGTCAGCTCAAGCAGCTCAAAAGACGAAATTGTGGATTCTCGCTCTCGCTGGCGCGAATATACCTTTAATTTAGGGGCGACCACCACTGAGTACGTTATTAAAATTACGGGCTCCACCAGCAATTGGCGTCAATCTTGGCATGTGGCCGAACGCTATGACCTGGCACTGTAAGGCAGGTTAAAACCATGGCCACAGAATACCAGCGCTACCAGATGCAGGACGGGAAAACCCGTCTTGGGCAGGAATATTTCAACCCAGTTTGGCAAGCATTGGATGCCCGTTTAGATCGATTGGAGCAAGTCAGACTGGACTGGGAGTCGGCAGTTGCAGATATTCAGCAATTTGGTTTGGAGAGAATTGATGCAACAATTGCGCCTATTCTCGCTGAAGCCCAGGCCCTGCTTGTGGAAATTCAGACACTTTATTCTGAGCTTATGCAACTGGTCGAGGATATTGACATCCAGGGCCAGATTGACACATCTCTTGCCGCGCAAACGGCTTGGGTTGAAGGTGCTATTGCGGCTCTGGAAGTGCAAACCGAAGAAGCCATTGAAGAAGCCGTGTCAAACATAGAAGGGGTACCTGCTGGGGCGATTATTATTTGGACAGGAACCGCTTGCCCTGCTGGCTGGGTACGGGCCACTGAGTTGGATGGGTTTTATCTCAAAGGGGCAGCTGATGCGGCTGTTCCGAACTTGACTCCAGCAGGCGCGAATACTCACAGTCACTCAGTCACGCATGACCACTCGTTTCCATATCATACACATGATATGTCACACACGCATTCTGGTACGACAGGAGCACCAAATTCAGCATCTACGACCGCAAATTCGGGATTTAATATTCCGATTGAACAAAACCATACCCATAATTTCACGACAAGCAGCCAGTCCACATCTACGACGGGTGGAGCCAGCGGCACAACGGGTGAATATTCAGGTTCAACAGGCTCTCAAAGCAATGAACCCGAGCACGTCACAGTGCTGTTTTGCAAGAAGTCATGATCACACTTTACATCCAGCCAGATTGCCTGATTTGCACAATTGTACAGCCTGCTGTTGAGGCCATTGCAGCCAAATACGACCAGCTTTTAGATGTTCAAGGAGAAAATCCATCTGTTCCCGCTTATCCAGCGGTTCTGTTTAATGGGCGGCTTTTGGTTGGAGATGGTGCGCCCCGTGAGTTAGAGCTGCTTTTGAAAGAAAAAGACGATTTTGGAAGGAACTTTAAATGACAGCATCACAACCGTTTGACCCGTTTATGGAGTGGTTTGTTTTGCCATTTCTGCGCGATAAAGCTGAGAAGTCGAGAGCAAAAGCCCTTAACCAGACCAAAGTTGCTTTGCCTGTTTTGGGCCGGGCCGGACAAGATGGCCTTCTTCACCCCAGTGCAGTTGCGGCCATCAATCAAGAATTGGGGAAGCTCCCCTACCGAGCTGATCCGCTTCTGTTTGACTATTACACCCATCCCGGTGTTCAAGCCCGATGCCTGACAACAGGGGATTGGCGCATCCAAGGCTCAAATGAGCAATGGAGCTGCGATTGTGATGACTTCGCGGCTTACGCTTATGAACTTTTCAAACTGACAGGAGCCAAAGAAGGCCACGGCTTTTGGATTTGGAACCTGATTATCAACCCCAGTGATCAGCTTTGGAATGCTTGGGCAAACCATGTCATTCTCGGCTTTCGGCAATACGAAAATGGCCGTTACAAGACTGGTGTCATGGATACCAACAGCGCAGCCAATCGGCAAATTATTTGGTTTGACCTGCCTCCTGATCAAGCTGAATCGGCTGTTTTGCTGCACTTCAGTAAGCTGTACAAGGTCGTTTATTATCGCGCAATTCGCGTTGAATACCCATTTAAATAAGGTTTAAAGGCTATGCAAAACACCCCTTCTCATCTTTCTCCTGACGATCTGGCTTGCCCAGATGCTACACGAAAAAAAACGATTGAGTTAACAAATTCAACACCAGCCCACATCCACTTGCCCTCAAACGTGAAATCCTTCACCTTGATTGCATCTGGGCCCATTTATTGGCGTGCTGACTTCTGTTCTGCAGTACAAGAAAACCCTGGAGATCTCAGTGATAACGCCAAAGACAATGTCATTCCCCAAGATGCAGGGTCTGTTGTCTGGCCTAATGGCGATTATATCAACACCATTTCGGTCATGCGCCAAAGCGCAGAAGCGGGAACAGACACAGTCATCGTTATCCCTGGCCGAGGCCCTGATTCAGGGCTAGAAGGTATTACCTGGGACATTCTTCCCTACGCAGAAGAGGCATAATATGTCACGATTTTTCGGTTTATTCCCAGGTGGGCCTTCGTCTGCAAAATCACCCCCAGCTCAAAACACCGCTCTCAGTTACGTCAGATTCACGGGATTTGCTGGTTTTGGTAGCAGCAATAACCGGGTCTTTCGCTGGTCGACTCAAGAGGAAATAAGCGGCTCTGACATTCTGCCTGTGCAAAGCGCTGCCAATGGGGATTCTTTCCTCATTGCAAAAAAGGGAATCTACACCATTGATAAATCGTTTTATCCAGGGGTTGCTGTTGATGTTTTTATTCATTTTGGTGATGCGATAGTTAATACTGTTGCTTACACAGCGACAACAATCAAACGACCTAAGATTTTCCATGCGGGATATTTTGATGGTATGTCTTGGACTGGGCCTATTCCTGCTGGGAAGGTGATTTTTACTACCGCTGGAGCAGTTCCAAACAATACGTATCCACTGATGAATGCAATTACAATCTCACGGGTTCGGTGAGCTTTTGGCTCAACTGATCTGAGACTGTCTCAAACCAGTTGAGCGACTGTCCCAAATTACCTGAGCGCTTACACGGGTGGGAACTTTTTTTCTTTGAATAGCATCTCTATAGTTTATATAAACGTGAGTAAATTGCTTATTTTTTGTATTAATTTTGTCACAAATTTGTCATAAACATTTCTTTTTTCAGGAGAACATGGCCTATGTCGCGCCAGAAGCGCAAACTCTATCGTCTGCATCTGTTGCTGAGTCTGTCTTTGGTCTATGGGTGCCAGATTCCAGGAACCCATACATCCATAGAAAAGAAAGTTGATGTACGGAACTCGTCCTCATTGCCTAAAGAAAAGATGAATTCATCACAGGAACAGGAAAATGTTGCATGGGTCCCCAAAGATGCCCTGGCTCCCTTATTGCCTATTCCCCCTCAAGAGACAAAAGGCAAACCCTTTCTACAAGAACAAACACAAAATTCTTCTTCCTATAATCCAAATCTTTCCTCCCCTGTCATTCCCTCACCAGCACCTGTTATGCCCACTATTTCACCAGATATCCTCTTGTATTCCCCCACTGAACAATCAGAATTCCAAGTTCTATCTCAGGCAGAAATTACCGAACTCCAATCAAACCCATTGATCACTGTCAATAACAAGTTTGCAGCCAGTTTGTTTCATGAACTCTCTCAAGACAAGCAGGAAAATTTATTTATTTCACCCGCCAGTGTTTCATTGGCCTTCTTGATGGTCTGGAATGGAGCTGCGGGTGAAACCCAAACAGAAATGCAGAAGAGTTTGCAGATTGAAGGTATGGATCCTGAGCAGGTCAATCGCTGGGGACATTTACTGATGCGAAAAATGCTCAAGCCTGCTGAAGATATCCAATTGGAAGTCGCCAATGCGATTTGGGCCAATGACCGGTTTACACTATTGCCTGAATATATTGAAAAAAATCAGAATAATTTTCTGACCAAAATCACCAATGAACATTTTATCAATGGTCTCACCCAAAGCAAAATCAATGAATGGGCCAAACAAAGAACCCATGGCAAAATTCCAACGGTTTTAAACCCCATTGATGACCCCCAAACAGCCAAATTCTGGGAAGAGAGCACCTTCGCTATCTTGCTCAACGCACTCTATTTCAAGGCCAATTGGACACACCGTTTTGAAAGTTTTGAAACACAATCCAGAAATTTCACTTTAGACAATGGATCTCAGAAAACTGTACCAATGATGAAACAGTTTGACTATTATAAATATCTGCCACCCAACTCAGCTCAGTTTAAGAATAAATTTCAGGCCATTCAAATTCCTTATGGAAAGCAAAGTACCCTGGGCATGTATATATTTTTGCCAGAATATGGGGCAAGCCTAGCTTCAATTCAGAGCAATATCCTTGAGAATATAAGTAATCCCACCTTTTTCAAAGCTTTTTATGATGAGGGAGGAGAACTCCTGCTTCCAAAATTCAAGTTTAAATCGCACCAAGATCTGGTCAAACCTTTAAAAAATTTGGGTATGAAACTGGCCTTTGATCAAAATCTGGCAGATTTCACCAAAATGGCTCAGACCAAATCACCTGACCAACATTTTTATATCTCCGACGCCTTTCAAAAATCGAATATCGAGGTCAATGAAGAAGGAACTGAAGCCTCAGCAGTAACGGTCATTAACTTCACAAGTGATATCGGAAGCTCTGGACCTGTTCGCCAATTATCTATGGTTTGCAATCATCCCTTTATGTATTTGATCCGTGATAATGAAACAGGGCAGATTCTCTTCATGGGCAATGTCTATGACCCCAGTCAGGAAATATAACCATGCAGATTCAAGCCGTCAACCCCGCGCTCTTTCCCCTTATTTTGCGTTTTTGCCACAAGCATACCCGCCTGCAGGAATTGCTGGCAGAACTGACGCCCTGGCTCGAAAACGACGCGCCTGAAGCTGTGCGTACCCGTTTTGAGAGCTTGCGACGCGCTCCACTGGACTGGGAGGCTTTGCAAAATCTCAGCCCTGAAGAAGAAACCCTGCTCTGGGACAGTCTGGTGCTGCTGACCGGCTTGGTGCACTTTCCTGAAAGTCTGCATGAGGTATTGCAGACCTGGGCCGAATTGCTGGGCTATCAAGGCCTTGAAGAGAATTTTGCAAAACAGCGTGAGGAATTGGAACGGGATCTTGAAGAAGACCGCTCCATGTGGCTTTTGCGCAGCTGTAAAGCCCTGCAGGAATACTGGAAAACAGGGTTGACCCCCTTTTATGGCTTTTACAGCCAGCGTCTGCTTCACCTGCTCAGCAATCAGCGCAGCAGCAGTCTTTGGGGCTATCTGGCCGCACTTTTTCTGCCACCCCGTACTGCCCCGCTTGCAGAAGCCTTGATACCAGAATCAGATTTTTCAGTTTGGATGGAAGGCTTGAAAAAGGAGGGGTATGCTGTCTTTCCAGGTCAAATCCCGCTTGAACAGGTTCAGAACCTGGTTCAGTTTGCTGAAAACACCCCTTGTACGCCCTCTTATCACGACCGGGAAGTCTTTGATCGGCTGAGTGGCAAACAATTGGTTGAACCCATTTTGTTTGACCCCCAGCAGCCCGTGGCCCGGCGCTACAATTTTTCACCCCACCAGTTTGTGCATCTGCCCGAAGTGCAGGCCCTGATGGCCCACCCCGATCTCTGGGCCTCGGCACGAGCCTATCTCCAGGCCGAGCCCCAACTCGTGCTGGCCAGTTTATGGTGGTCGAGTGATTTTCAAGGCCCCCACAGTCGCTATACCGGACAGGTCTGGCATATTGACATCGATCGCTTTCGCTTTCTCAATTTCTTTGTCTATCTCACCCCGGTGGGCCTTGAAAATGGCCCGCATGATTATATTCGGAACACACAGGGCGAAAAACCCTTGCTGCTCTGTGTAGATAAACGTATGACCCCTGAAGAAATGGAAGCTCACTATGCCCAGGACGATTTTGCAACGATCTGCGGCCCAGCCGGAACGATCTTTGCAGCTGATACACGGGCATTTCACCGGGGACGCCCGTTAGAAGAGGGCAAGCGCCTGATTCTGCAATTGGATTTTGCCACCGATCGCTTTGGCGAAAACTGCCCGCGTGTGCCTGTGCAGGCCACGCATTCTGGCTTTGCCGAAATGCGCAGAACTTATCCTGAAAATTTTTACAATTATCCCGAAGTTTGAGTATTAAATTCATTTGAATGGAGAGAACGGATGTCTAAAAAAAGAAAAATTTACCGTTTGCATGTGCTTTTGAGTCTGTCTTTGGTCTATGCCTGCCAGGCCACTCAAAATCTGCCTTCTGCAAATCAAAAGCCACTGCCTTTGCCCAGTTCCAGTGCTCAGGCAGAGCCCTCTCTCAGCCCTGTTCCAAGTCCTACACCTAGCCCAGATTTAAGGTTACTCTCCCTGAATGTAGCCGAAATTGCTGAAGTCAAAGCCAACCCAGTCGTAGCCGCCAATAATCGCTTTTCTCTCAAATTATTTCAAACTTTGAGTGAAGCAGAGCAAGAAAAAAATCTATTTGTTTCGCCACTCAGTGCTTCGCTGGTTTTGCAAATGGCTTGGAATGGTGCAAGGGGTGAAACCAAAGCAGAAATGGCAAAAGCCCTGGAAATTGACAATTTGAAGCCTGAACTGGTTAAGCGAGGAGCTTCCTTACTGATGCGAAAACTCATGCATCCCGCCGAGGATATTCAACTCGAAGTCGCCAATGGCCTCTTTGCCAATGATCGTTTTAAATTGGTTCCCGAGTTCGTACAACAAACTCAAGAGAGTTTTCTTTCAGAAGTGAAGTCTATGCACTTTAAAAACGGACCCACTCAGACTGAAATCAACGCTTGGGTATCAGATAAAACCCATAAGTTGATAACAAATATCATGAGCCCGGAGGACGAATCAGCAGCGGCAGAATGGGAAAACAGTAAGGTTTTGTTTTTGCTCAATGCCATGTATTTCAAAGCCAATTGGACGTCTCGATTTGAAAACTTTGAAACTCAAGACCGGGAATTTACCTTGGCCAATGGCACAGTTAAAAAATTACCCATGATGCGGCAATTCAATTACATCAAATATCTTCGACCGGGATATCAGAATCTAAATAATCATTTTCAAGCGGTTGAGCTTCCCTATGGTCAAAACAAGAACTTAGGTATGTACCTCTTTAAACCAGATTATGGAAGATCACTTCAAGATTTACATGAAGAATTCAAGACTATTGATCTCGAAACTCTTTTTTCATTATTCTTTGAGACCTCTGGAAGTGTCGTTCTTCCCAAGTTCAAACTGACACAAGAAACATCATTAAGCAAAATTATGCAAAAAATGGGAATGCAACTGGCCTTTCAGAAGTTTGGAGCAGATTTTCTGAATATGGTACAACCTGTAAAACAGGGAGAGCTAACAGAAGGAGATAATTTTTGCCTTTCCGATCTTCTACAAAAATCGTTTATTGAGGTCAATGAAGAGGGAACTAAAGCTGCTGTCGTGACATATACAAGTGTAGGCCCTATTCAGGCAAGTTCAGAACCCCAACGGGAATTAGAAGTTTATTTTGACCGGCCTTTTATGTATTTGATTCGCGATAACGAAACTGGTCAAATTCTTTTCATGGGCAATGTCTATGACCCCAGCTTGGAAAATTAGCCTGCGTTATTAAAACCCTAACCTCAAATACTGAAATAAGGAACAATTCAATGACCCGAAAACTGAGACTGCGGCGCACCCCCCTGTTTTTGAGCCTGTCCCTGGTTTATGCCTGTCAGGGTTCACAGACTGCCCCTTCCTCCCTCCAAAAACCACTGCCTGTACCCAGTTCAAGCAGCCAAGCAAACACCGTCCCACAGCCCAGCGCTAGCCCTGAACACCGAATTCAAGGCTTGAATGAAGCTGAAATTGCTGAAGTCAAAGCGAACCCAGTTGTGGCAGCCAATAATCGCTTCGCATTTAAATTCTTAAGTGCACTGAGTGAAGAGCAGGCAGAGAAAAACCTCTTTGTCTCCCCTTTGAGCGTCTCTTTGGCCCTGCAAATGACCCTGAATGGCACAATGGGTGAAACAAAGACTGAAATAGCGAAAGCTTTGGGAATTGAGAATTTAAAGCCTGAAGAAGTCAATCGGGGCGCCTCGCAATTGATGCGAAAACTGGTCAAACCTGCTGAAGATATTCAATTGGAAGTTGCCAATGGAATGTTTATCAATGACCGTTTCGAAATTTTGCCTGAGTTTATCAAAACGAATCAGGAACATTTCTTCTCTGAAGTTCGAAACCTGCACTTTGCCAATGGCCCGACCCAGGCAGAGATCAACACCTGGGTCAATCAGCAGACCCATCAGAAAATTCCTGAACTATTGGAACCCGTTGATCCTGATCCTGATTGGGAAGAACTGACGGTCATGTACCTTATCAATGCCCTCTATTTCAAGGCCGATTGGTCGCGTAAGTTCGAGGAATTTGAAACCCAGAATCGGAATTTTACTCTGAGCAATGGCGACCTGACCCAAGTGCCGATGATGCGACAGTTTGGTTCTTTTCATTATCTTGCCCCTGGCGACTCCACCCTCAAAAATGATTTTCAAGCGATTGAACTGCCCTATGGCCAGACCGGGAAAGTCAGTATGTATCTATTTTTGCCCAGTTATGGCTCATCACTGACACAGCTGCGCAAAGACTTGAACCAAATGGATTTGGAGACCCTGTTTCAATCCTTTGGAACAGAAGTGGGCAGTCTGACTTTGCCCAAATTCAAACAGGATTGGGAAAGTAGTTTAATCAACTCACTGAAAACCTTGGGTATCCACCAAGCCTTTGATCAAGGATTTGCAGATTTATTCGCTTTGGCCAAACCTCGTTTTCCTGGAGATGATTTCTACATAAGTGAGGTCTTTCAAAAATCCCAGATCGAAGTCAATGAAAAAGGCACAACAGCCAGTGCTGCTACCTATGTCGAGGTTTCTAATCTTCCAAGTTCAGAGCCCCAGCGAGCGCTGGAAATGATCTGCAATCGCCCCTTTCTGTACCTGATTCGTGACAACCAAACCAGTCAAATTCTTTTCGTAGGCCAGGTCTATGATCCCAGTCTGATTCCCAGCGGAGACCCTCCTGCAGAGAATTCAACACATACGAATTCTCCTGAGAGTTACGCCAATGGATGGCCTCCTCAGTTGTCTCATCCCTACGGACATATTGACATCTCTGTTATGGATCGCACCACTTTAAATGGCAAAATTTTCGATGAGAACCATGCGCCAATTGATGGTGCCACAGTCAAGATACGCAACTTAAGAGTCTACCATGATGAAGTCGAAACCTATTCAACCCAGGGTACCTATGCCTTGAATAATGTGCCCTCAGGGGGTGAAATTGAAATTACTGTTTCAAAACCAGGTTATACCACTCGAAAACGAACAGAGGTTTTGAAATCCAATAATCAAGGAGATCCCAATGCCAATCGCTATGACTTTGGCAATGATGGCATCAACAAACAGTACTCAGCCGATTATTATGCCTTGAGCGACAAACCTGAAGTGATTTTATCTACACCTGCCCGCAATGGCAGGAATATCGATCCACTCACAAGTTTTGTCTTGAAATTTTCCGAACCCATGGATCGCCAAAGTGTTGAAGACACCTTCTCAATTTACAGCTTTAACGCACCCAAATTGAGCGTTGATGCAGGCAATCCCAGCCGCACTCAGACGCTAAAAGGCAATGCCAACCTCAGCACCAATTTTCTACCCGGCAACAGCACCCTGATCTGGGATAAAGATGCTTTTAATATCTCCTGGAACAGCGACGATACCGAAGTGACCTTTTCCTTTAGCAAAAACCTGAAATTACCCTCAGATCGGAACCGGCAAAACCTTCCCGATTATAATCTGGCCTTTTACAATTCCAGCACTGGCAACCACACCCTGAAAGACAAACAGGGCAACAGTCGCAGCGACAAGCATT
>PFGG01000053.1 GCA_002783405.1 bacterium (Candidatus Blackallbacteria) CG13_big_fil_rev_8_21_14_2_50_49_14
AATAGTTTAGTCACTTTACAGAGTACGCCCACTTCTTTGGAATTTCAAAATCTCCGAAACTACAGTTTTTCTATCGAAAGAGAGGTGGTTCAAAAGGGAAAGCAGAGTTACCAGAAGGTCTATGGTCTGACTAACTTATCCCCTCAAGAAGCTGATGCGCAAAAGATTTTATCGCTAAATCGAGGCCATTGGAGTGTGGAAAACAAATCTCATTGGGTCAGAGATGTCGTGTATCGAGAAGATCATAGCCAAATTCGTGTAGGGGTTTTGCCTCAAGTGATGGCTATTTTCAGAAATTTGGCTATTGCCCTCATCAAAACCTCTGGACAGTCCGTTACAAAGGCAAATCGATTGTATGCCACCAATCACTGCCTTTCTCTTGAACTTTTATTCCAGAGAATTAAATAGCCCGTCTTTTCCTTATGATATTCAGAACCTTGTTTAAATAAAATATAATCTCGTCTCAATAGATTTTGAATCTTAGGTGGAAAAACACTCAGAAATCTTTCAATCTCATTGGGGGAAACCGAACTGCCCCAAAGCAAGCTCATTTTCCAAAATCCAACTTCTTGAAAATTTACAAAAGGAAATACAGGCTCCATTTGAGCAAGCGATAATTCCAAATTAAGATGGTATTTCATTTCGTCTGAAAAAGGGATGCCCCTTGAAATGAGAAACTGAAGAGGAGAATTAGAATGACTAAAAAAAGCTTCAGAATACAACAAAAAAATATCTAAATCAGTAAGGGAATTTTGAAAAAAAATAAAATAGTCTTCAAAACTATCGGGAGCAGAATGAATGGTTTTAAATAGAAAATCGTAGTGTAGTTTACGCTCAGAAGTTTTTTTTGGAAATTGATGGGCATCAAACTCCTTTTTAAGATCTTCTAAATAAACCTGTTTTAAACTTTTTTTAGAATTTGAAACATCTGAAGCTTGAGTTTGACCGCTTGGTATGAGTGAAAGTAAACTATTGGATAAATAGGGAAGATCATCACCACAGGCACTGAGCAGAAAAATAGTAAAACCAAGAAGTGTTTTTTTCATAATTTCTCCTGAAAAAACTTGAATTTTCATGGCGTCCTATTTTCAGTTTTGATACGACCATAACGAATAGTATTCTTTGTAAAATCTGGGATAAAAAAATAAGGAAAACTCAACAATTGCTCATTAAGGTTTAGCCAAAAATGATGTACAAGCTGAGGAAACTTAGGATTCGAAATATCCAGCTCGTAATAAATTCCACCATAATGGTTAGAATCCACTGATAAAACAAAAAGTTTTTGATTAAAAAATTGAATTTTTGCAGAAAAATATTTATTTGTTGACTTTTCTTTTTTATCTCTTAGAGTAAAGTTCTCGATCGACCATCGGGAAAGTAATTTTGGATTTGAGTAATTTTCAAGCGAATAAATTTCGAGAAAACCTTGGTTGATATTGTATAATAAATTCGAATAAATTATAGCAGCTTGGCTTTTAATTTTTTTATCAAACTTTATAAATTGATTATTTTTAAGCAATGCTATCAAATATGGAACCGCATATCTTGTCTCATATTCTTCTAATAAAACCGCCTCTTTAGCATTTATTAAAACTAAATTATTTGATTTTTGCGTAAGATTAAATTCTTGAGTGGGTTCATTGGTCTCAATATTTTGAAAGGACAGCTTATCTTCTGAGATTATCCGATACAAGTAAGGATAGAAAAAAATTGAGTCACCCTGAATATCCCAACTGAAAATATACATATTCGTATCAAATTCTTTGATAGAATCCAGTTGATTAGCATTTATCTTATATAAATTGATTTTTTTTTGATTCTTAATCGTCAAAAGATAGGGTTTACTCCAATAAAGTGCATCAACGCTTTCTGAAAAATGATGTTTAAGGTATAGAGAAGGAGAAGGGCTCTCAGGAGATAAGGAATAAAACTGAACTTGCTTATCTGAAAGAAGAATGAGATCATCATCATATAGAATGCGCTTAAAGGGTTCATCCTGATAAACCACAAAGGGCTCAGTTTCCCCTGGCTTTTGATGATTCAACAGAACCGCTTTCATCTGATTCTCAGGGGTAATATAATAAAAGCCATTTGGCAAAGAAAAACTATCAATCCCAAAATCTTTTTGAGGAATCGTCTGCTCCCATAAAATTTTATCCTCAAAGGAATCCACCTTAAGAAAAACACGCTTATCATCTTCATTTCTTGAAACCAGTAATGAATGATTGTTTAATTTCATTCGAAGGGGAGATTTCAGTGGAATTGAACTTTTCTTAATATAATTTGAGTTCGCATTGAGATCACTCTTTACATAGATAGAGAGTTCCGTATCCCCAAGTTGAAATATATGATCTTGATCCACTAGAACGTTATATTTCCAATCATTCGCAAACTCTTTACCACCATCATTAGAATTACCACCATTTTCAAAACGAATAATTTCTTGAGGAGAATTACCAAAAATATCAAAAAAATTTGCTTTATCTGAATATTTAAAATTATTTTTCCAAAGTTCGAGCTTATTATCTAAGTAATAAAAGAAAACAAATTGTTCATTTACACTGAGATATAGACAATTTTGAGCAGGAAATTCATCAACAAAACGCAATTTTCCCGAAACAAAAATAGAAAGATATTGTTTACTATCAATAATATGCAAAACATAGACGGTTTTATCATAGGCTGCCCAAGAAAGCGTAGAAGTAGGAAGCGCTTGCTGCATTTCAAGTTCAAGTTTTCCAGACGCATTTTTATGATAGCTGGAAATAAATTCCTGTTTGTCAACTCCAGTTTTAAGTCGAACATAAATATTTTGATTCAAAATACGAATTTCAACAGGTTCACCAGATAAGGAATGTATCTCTTTCGGAAGCTTTTCAAACTCAAGTACGTCACGCTGAAATGCATCGACAGGAAAAACCCACAATTTATTGTTTCGATCACCCAGATACAAATGCGTATCATCTACAGCAGAAGTTGAAAATCTGGGTGACAATGAAACAAATTCCAAAGTACTGGATTCATCTAAAGAACTAAAATTTGTTTGAAAATGAACTGTGCAAGCCAGCAAAAAACAAAATAACAGGAGTAAAAAAAAGACATATTTTGTTTTTTTGATTAAATTAAATAGATTTATATTCATTATTATCAGGTATAAATTCAAAAATGAATTATTAAATATATTTCGTAAAAATAATTTCAGCAGCGAATATCTAGTAGAACAAAAAGGAAATAAGCGTCCCTTTCTTGTGGGCCAAAAACGGCTTCTGGACTTGCTAAAGGAGCCTGCATATCTGGACGGGAACTTCCACCGTATTGTACTAGCTTATAGGCATCAGCCCCTATAGTTTCTCATTCTTCTGAAAAAATGGCAATCAAAAGATCGGCTATATATTGGGCTTAACACGACTGACCGGTTTCCAACGGCGCAGGAGCAAGGCATTGCTGACCACACTCACACTGCTGAAAGCCATCGCCGCTCCCGCCAGCATGGGGTTGAGCAACCCGAGGGCGGCAAGTGGAATTCCCAGCAGATTATAGAAAAAGGCCCAGAAAAGATTCTGGCGAATTTTGGCATAGGTGCGCCGTGAAATATCCAAGGCATCGGGAATCAGAAGGGGCTCCCCACGCATCAGGGTCATGCCTGCGGTCTGCATCGCCACATCGGTGCCCGTTGCCATCGCCAGGGCAATATCGGCCTGGGCCAATGCCGGTGCATCGTTAATGCCATCGCCCACCATGGCCACCACTTCTTTTTGAGCTTGCAGGGCCTGAAGAATTTCAGACTTCTGACCAGGCAGCACCCCGGCATAAAACGTACTGATCCCCAGACTATCAGCCAGACTTTTCGCCGCTCCGGCATTGTCTCCGGTAATCAAGACCGTTTTGATGCCCAAACGCTTCAATTCAGCCAAGGTTTGGGCCGAACTGGGACGGGCCAAATCGGCAAAGCCCAAAATAGCAAAAACTTCACGCTGGCCTTCACAGGCCAGACCAGAGGTGCTCAACCCCTCAGCCTGCCAGCTTTCTAACTGGGTCTGAAAAGAGGAAAGCTCAAAACCAGATTCTTCAAGCCAGGCAGGATTGCCTAAAAACCAGTTCTGGCCCTTGATCTGACCGGATAAGCCTTTGCCGGCCTGGGTGCGAATCTGCTCAGCCTGGGGCAGATCCAACCCTTCAGCCCTGGCGCGCACGGCCTCGGCCAGCGGATGGGCGCTGCCCTGTTGCAAAGCTGCAGCCAGAGCCAAAATTTCAGATTCAGGTGCCTGGCCTGCAATCTGCGTCAATTGTGGGCGGCCTTCGGTCAGGGTGCCCGTTTTATCAAAGGCCATGACCGTGGCTTTGTGGGCGATTTCAAGGGCTTCAGCGTCTTTGATCAAAATTCCGGCTTGGGCCGCCAACCCCGTCCCCACCATGATCGCGGTGGGGGTTGCCAAGCCCAATGAACAGGGACAGGCAATCACCAAAACAGAAACTGCGTGGATCATCGCCGTTTCAAAGGGAGCTCCCAAAAACAACCAGACCCCAAAGGTCAAGCCCGCTATGGCAAGCACAACCGGCACAAAAACAGCACTGATTTTATCCACCAAACGTTGAATCGGCGGTTTCACGGCCTGGGCATGCTCCACCATGGCAATAATTTTCGAGAGCAGGGTATCCTGGCCCAAAGCCGTGGTTCGGATCTCCAATAGCCCATCTAAATTCATGGCCCCCCCTGTCAGCTTCTCTTCAGGGCCACGGGCCACAGGCATGGACTCGCCGGTAATCAAAGATTCATCGACCAGACTTTCCCCTTTGAGAATCACGCCATCCACCGGAATCCGCTCGCCAGGGCGAACCAAAACGGCATCTCCCAAACGCACTTCGGCCAAAGGAATCACCGTTTCCACCCCCTTGCGCAAGACCCGTGCGGTATCTGGTCGCAAAGACTCAAGCGCCCGAATTGCATCGGTAGTTTGGCGTTTGGCTCGGGCTTCAAGGTGTTTTCCCAAGAGAATCAGGGTAATTACCACCGCCGAACTTTCAAAATAGAGATGATCCAGCTTGCCCTGCAAGAGTTCATACAGGCTCAAGCCCCAGGCGGCGGAGGTGCCCAAAGCCACCAGCAGGTCCATATTGCCGGTACGGGATTTGAGCGCTTTATAGGCTCCCCGGTAAAAACGGGCCCCCAACCAGAATTGCACAGGGCTGGCCAAAAGCAATTGCAGCCAACCGGGCAGCATCCAGTGTATCCCCAGCGGCATCAGCAGCATGGGCAGCATCAAAGGCAGACTGAAGGCGACCGCCAGCCAAAAGTGTAAGAAGGTGGGATCTTTTTTTTCGCTTCTGGGAACCGGCTTTTCAGGGTTCAAGCGTTGGGCGTCAAAGCCTGCGTCTTCTACGGCTTCAATCAAGAGAGCAGGGTCGAGCACCTGCGAGGTCATTACACGGGCTTTTTCAGTCGCCAGATTGACTTCCACGCTGACCACGCCCGGCACGCGCAAAATAGCTTTTTCGACATTGAGGACACAGGAAGCACAGGTCATGCCCTCGATCGCAAGTTGGGTTTCAGACATCGTTTCCAGCTCAGACATCGTTTCCTCCAGAATTCAGTCCCCATCCAATTATACCCTTGCGGGTATAAAGTCTGTCACCCATCCTATCGGCAGACACGCCCGCCTGTGCGAAAATAGGAACAGGGATGCGAACCATGCATTTCGATTTCAAATCAGGAGCCTTACTCACATGAACGATTTGACTTTTGCCGTCAGTGGACTGACCTGTCAGGGTTGCGTGCGCTCGGTCACCAAAGCCATTCAGAAATCTGATCCCCAAGCCCAAGTCGAGGTCAATCTTGACGAAATGAAACTGAAAGCCCAGACCCAATTGAGTGCCGCCGAACTGCAGGCCCGGATCGAAGCAGCGGGTTTCAGCGGCCACGAGATTGCGGTTTAAACAGAATTTTTTTAGTCTCATTCAAAATCCTCAATCTGGTTGAGTAAACTATCCAGTTCAATCCGCGCTTGCTGGTAAAAATACCAAGCCTCGAGCTGTTTCAATTGTCCCGCCTGAAAACGGGCGAGCGCATCCAGGGTTTCAAGCAGAATGCCCTTTCCATGGGCCAGACGCAGGCGCGAAATATCCACTTCTTCCTGCAGATTGGCAAGCATCTTGCCTGCCAGTTGCAAGTTCTCTGTCTGGGTGATCAGTTTTTGGCGCAACTGCAGCGCCTGAGCCCGCAAACGGTTTTGTAAGTCTGTATATTCTGCCAGACGTTGTCGGGCCTCTGCTTGGTAATTCTGAACCTGGGCATCGCGCTTAAAGCCATCAAAAACAGGCAGGGCAATCAAGAGATCCAGGGCCCCACCCGACGTCATCTGCATGGCAGGGTTTTCAGGAATCCGCTGTTCATAGACAGCCGCCAGATAGACAAAGGGAAAATAACTGGCCTGGGCCAAGCTGACGCGGGTCTCTGCTTCCTTGAGACGGGTTGCACGCATGGCCAGCTCAGGGGCATGTTCAAAGACCCAGCTCACCAAAACTTCAGCCTCTGGGGCTGGTGGAATTTTTTGTGGCAAGGCCAGCCCAGTCTCTGGAAGAGAGTCGGCTCCCGGCAAAATTCTTTGCAATTCCAAATTCAATTGAATCCTGCGCTCCTGCAATTGATTCAACTCCATTTCCAGCCCCTGAAGATCGCTTTGGCTGCGCAAAAGCAGATAGCGGGGAATTTTACCCAGTCTGAACTGCTCCTCGCTGAGCTGGTGCATTTCATCATGCCAATTGAAAAAACGCCTCAAGACCGCTTGCTGGGAATGGTTCCAAGCCAATTCCAAGAGATTCTGACGGGCTTCTTTCCACAGTTGCAGTTTTTGCTGCTGTAGTTGAAGATCTGCATTGCGTAGCGCAATCCGGGCCAATTCTACTTCTGCCTGAATCTGGCCACCAGTATAGACCGGATAAAGCGCGGTCAGATTGAGATTGGCGCTGGCACCACTGGGACGCATACTCATATTCATGGGGTCAACCCCTGGTACGGGCAGAGACATGCGCTGCACATTGCTGGCTGTCAGTTGACTGTTGAGACTGAGCTGAGGCCAAAGCCGGGCTTCACTGAGCTTTAAACGGGCCTGGGCAGCTTGAACCTGCTCTTGGGCCGCCAGCCATTCAGGATTCCGCGCCAGGTAAGCAAGCAATTTTTCAGGATTAAATACCGGCGTATCGGGTGCCTGTACAGGGCTGGAATGTCCTGTATGGGCTGGGGCAGCTTCTTCAGGCAGAGTCTGTACTGAAACGGGCAAAGCCAAACCCAAACAAAGCAGAACTGTCAAAACTTTCATGATTTTCTCCTTTGCCAGCGGCTGTGCAAATCATCCACCAGGGTATGCATCATGGGAATATCCCAAAGACTGAGCAGGGTACCCGCTAAAAGCCCGCCAATCACAACGGTAGCCAAGGGGCTGTAAGCATCCAGCCCTGTAGGCGGGGCCAGCGCAATGCGGGTCATGACCGCAATCGTAATCAGAGAGGTCATCAAAATCGGGCGCAGACGTTCGGGACAGGCCTGAATAACCGCCTGATCGCGAGGAAGACCTGTCTGCCGGGTGCGCAAAATATGGTCAATCAACAAAATCGCAGTGGTAATATCCATGCCCGTTAAAACGATCACCGCCATAATCGAGACCGAGGAAAAAGCCTGATGGGCCAGAAAAAGCGCAAGAAAAACACCACTCAATTCCAAAGGCAGCGAAAAAACCATCTGCAATGGCTGCAAAAAGCCTTTAAACTGTGCCACCAGAATTAAGAAAATCAAGAGCAGCGAAAGCGCCAAGCCCTGAAAGAGACGGGCAAAACTGTCCATCATCTGGGTCATGTCGCCACGCATTTCAATGCCGTAGCCCGGAGGCCAGTTGAGTTGCCCCATGGCTTTCATCAGCACTTCCATAGAGGCATCCATCGAAGGTTTTTCACCGGGTCGGTAATAGGCAAGCACGGTATTGCTGCGGCGAATACCGTCATGTTCAATCAACGTGGGAGTTTGACTGGGAGCGAGACGGGCCAGGCTTTTCAAAGGTACCGGGCCAGAAGGGGTTGAAATTTCAAGATTTTCAAGGTCACCCAAACTGCGCCGTTGATCGGCTTGCAAACGCAATTGCAGCGTATCCTGCCTTTGATTGCTGAGATAAAAATCTTCTTCGCTCAAACTGCCGCGCAACAAACTGTCGAGTTGCTCGCCCAAATCTTTGAGACTGATCCCCACTTCCTGCAAACGGCGTAAATCGGGGGTGAGTTCCCAGGTCGGTACGCCCAGCGTCCAGGAGGTTCCCACCTGGTACAAACCTTCTGTTTTTTTGGCAATTTCAGCCACTTCACGGGTCAGTTGATCGATAATTTTTAAATCTTTGCCTGTCACCAGAATCGAAATCGGGGCCTGAGAAGAGGCCATGACATCGGAACCCATTTCTTTGATCTGCAAACGGCGAATGCCTGGCACGGTCGCGAGTGCCCGTTCTTGAACCTCATCCATAATCTGCCAGATACTGCGCTGGCGCGTATCCTTATCGCTGAAGGTCAACATGATTGACGCGCCATTGACCCGGTTCATGGCATAGCCTGTAAAAAAGGTGCCTCCCGGTTCAGCCCCCAATTCCACAGAGGCTTTTTCAATTTCAGGATACTCCGCCAGAATTTCCTCAAAGGCCCGCACGATTTGCTCAGTACGTTCAAAAGAGGTTCCTGGCTGGGTTTCAAGCACCCCATAGGCCTGCCCCACATCTGCCAGTGGCATCATTTCACCGCCGATAAAAAAGAAAAAACCAAAACCGATCACGAGTGTTGCCAGCACGCGAATCAGATTGGAAAAACGGTGTTTGAGCAACCAGGCAATCCAAACAGCATAGCGTTTTTCTAAGCCATTCAGAAAACGGTCAAAGGGATAGACCCCATAGCGATAAACAGGATGACGGGAAGGCGTCTCGGGTTCAGGTTTTAGCAGCTTATCGGCAAGAACCGCTGTCAGCGTCATGGATACCAGAAATGAAATACTGACCCCGGTGACAATCGGCCAGACCAGCCCCTCAAACATGATCTGGACAATGCCCCCACAAAAAAGCAGGGGCAAAAGCCCGACAATCAAAACCAGGGTTGAAGCAGCCACAGACAAACGCACTTCGGAAATGCCATCAATCGTCGCTTCGCGCACGTTTTTGCCCAAGCGCAGGTGTTTCTGAATGGCATGGATATCAATGATCGCATCGTCTACCAGGCGGCCAATCGCCACCAAAAATCCGATCAGGGTTGAACTGTTCAGACTCATGCCCATGGGCACCATCACCAGAATCGAAAAGGCCAGCGAAATGGGCAGGGTGAGTATCGCAATGCCTGTGGCCTGTAAATTGCCATGCAGGAAAAAAAACACGGCAAGCGCTGTCAGCAGAATCCCAAGGATCAGTTCTTCCCCCATATTCTCCATCAGGATATTCACGAAATGGGCATTGTCATAGGCGGTTTCAAAACGCAGACTGGGATACTCCTGCTGCATAAGCTTCAGTTCTTTTTCAACCGCTGCAATCACCTTTGGCGAGCTGGCAGCAGGGTTTTGCACAATCTGAAGGGCCACTGCATCTTCATAACGCTGGCCATTTTTAAGGAAATGAAAGGCACTGCGCTGCTCTCGCGCCGTATCTTTGACCTCTGCCAGATCTGCCAAAGTCAGCATTTGCTCGCCTTGCCCTTTGATCGGAAGTTTTAAGAGATCTTCTGGGCGCGAAACATGGTTTTGAATGCGAATCGGCGTTTCATGGGTGGGGGTATTGATTCGCCCCCCCGAAAGGGAAAGATTGTTGCGATCCAGAATAGCTTTCAATTCAGGGGCAGAGAGTTGGGCTGCCGCCAGTTTATGGCGGTCCAGCACAATCTGCATCTGGCGTTTTTTTCCCCCATAGGGATAAACCGATTGAATATCGGGGAGGCGTTTAAGGCGGTTGACCATTTCATTTTCAGCAAATTCACGCAGTGCAACGGCATTCCAGTCGGGAGCCCGTATCGCCACGGTCAACACGGGAATATTCAAAGGGTCAATCGGAACGACCCAAGAGGGCTTGCGATTGGCCCCCGTGCCCGGTAAATCGGCCTGAACCACCTGCATTAAAGCCTGTACATCTGTCAGGGCTTTCTGCATATTCGTCCCATAGGGAAACTCCAAGGATACGATTGAAAACCCCTCCTGCGAACTTGAGCGGATATAGCGCACTTTGGGGATCACGGTCATGCGCTCTTCAATCGGTTTGGAGTAATACTGTTCGATTTCAAGCGCAGATAAGCCTGGGGCTTCAGTCACAATCCCCAAAATCGGACTTTCGATATAGGGCATCATGCGGCGGGGCAGAACCTGGGTCAGGGCAATTCCACAGGCCAAAAGAATCGCCAGATAAAAACTGATCACCAAATAAGGGTGCCGAATTGACCAGGCGGGTAAATTCCAGACAGAGGCTTTTTCTTCAGTTTTCACGGCAGATTAAACTCGAAACTGATCGGTTTCAAACGTTTGCCCTGGGTCTCGACCTGAAGACGAACACGCCACAAACCGCTCATACCGTTGAATTCTGCAGAATATTTGCCCTGCCCCAGATTTTTTGCTGTCAAAGCAGGGCCGGCCATATTCATGGCGGGCATCGAGGTTTCAAGTGAAAGTTTCACAGAATCCTGCGTTTGACCGGCCTGCAGCCATTTGAATTCAAGCTTGACGTGATCATTTTGGGGAGGTTTGGGAAAGAGGTTTATTTCAAGCACCTGATTTTCGGGTTGTTTGAGGCTTAAATGCCATTGATTTGAAGCTGCCAGACGTTGCTCACCCCCGGGCTCAGGCAAACGTTCAGGGCCCTCCGCTCCCCATTGAACAGGAACCACCGCCATGCCCTCTTGCAGATCGGCATAGCCCTCGGTAATCACAGGATCTTCCGTGGGCAGATCTTCCAGGCTGACCTCTTCGGCATTTTGCGCCAAAACTTCAACGGCCTGATGATGGGCCCGTTTCGCACGCATCACCCAGACATAATCCTGCCCCTTGAGCTGGTGCAAAGCCTGCACAGGAACGGTGGGATGGGGCAGGGAATCACCGGGAACCTGAAGTCGGGCTTTGACATATTGGCCGGGCAGTAATTGACCGTCTGGATTGGGCAAAAGCGCTTCCAGAAGCTGAGTCCGGGTTCCTGCTTTGACCTGGGGCGTTACCGAGCTGATCCGTGCTTCAATTTCATCATCAGGAGCGGCCCCCGTGGAGAAGGTCAAAAGGGTGCCACGGGGAAAGCGATGGGCCTCCTGTTCTGGCACAGGAATTTGAACCCGAATCGGATCAATCGCCAATAATTTAAGCAGGGGGGTTCCGGCAGGGATCACGGATCCCGGTGCCATCAGCCGTTCACTGATCAGGCCCGAAAAGGGGGCTCTGATTTCGGTAAAACTTTGAATGATCTGATTTTCACGCACTTCAGCCTGAGATTTACTGACCCCCGACTGTGAAATTCCCTGACGAATCCGGTTCTCATTCAAAAGCGCTCTGCGGGCCTGGCTGTTCCGCCGCGAGCCAAGCAAACGGGCCTGGGCACTTTTGAAAGCCTGTTCCGCCGAACGGGCATCTGCCTGATAGCGCTGAAGTTCTTCAAGTGCGATCGCACCGGCTTCATAGAGTGCTTTTTCGCGCGGCAACCGTTCCTGCCAAACGCCCCAATCGGCCTGGGCCGATTTGACTTCAGCCTGGGCGCTTGCAATTTCAGCCTCGCTGGACTCTGCTTCAGCCTTGAGCCGAACCGACTCCGCCTGCATCAAGCGAAGTTCTTGCTGTGCCTGGTTCTGGCTGCGTCGCGTGATCTCGGTGCGGGCTTGAAGTTCAGGCGCAGAAATCTGAGCCAATAATTGGCCTTTGCTTACCCGTGAACCATTGTAAACAGAAACCGAACTGAGTGTGCCATCTACACGGGAGGCTATCATAATTTCATTTTCGGCCTGAAGCGACCCGGTGAAACTCATCTCTGAAGAGATGGTTTTCAAAAGCACAGCTTGGGTCGCCACAGGAACAGCACCGGGTTCAGGTTTCATGGCATTCATATCCATCGCCAGAGACTCGATCAAATTGGATTGCCCTGCTTTGCGAAAATGGGCAACCCCCCAGCCTGTCAGGCCGATCACGCCCAGCAGAAAGAGCAGGCCAGGAATTTTAGACGCAAATTTCATTGCCACAGCCCTTAGTGGGAGTGCCCGCCAGCCACTTTCAGCTCAAAAGCAAGCTCTGCTTTAAAGGGGGCTGACTGTTGAAGTTTGAGCTGCCAATCCCCGCCCATTTTAAAATGGGCTTCCAGGTCATATTCACCCGTTTTCAGGGGCGTGATTTTAACCGTTTCTTTCATGCCATCTGACATGCTGATTTCAGCTTTCAGTTTCGCTCCAGCAACCCCTTGACCCGCTTTCATGATTTTTAAATTCAGGTGTTGCTTACCCATCATCAACGACTTGGGCAAGGTCAGTTTATAGCTCGCACCGGCTGCGGATTTGGTCATGCTGCGCATACTTCCAGCCAGGCAAGGCAAGGCAATAAGAGAAGCACCCAAGGCCCATACGATCGAAAGTTTAGAAACCTTTTGCATAAAAAAATCCTCCGTAGACTGATATTCTCAGCCTAACAGAGGATTCTTTGAATTTCCTTTGAAACGAAAGTTTACTGAACTTTCTGCCAGGTCATGGTCTGTCCATTGGCTGTGGAAACAATGCGTATCATCCGACCGCTGCCTGGATCTACCTGGCAGGTATACACATCGCTGATACTGGGGATATTAAACGTAAAGGCATGTTGTGCAAGCCAATATCCGCCCCCATCATACATCGTGCCATCAGCCGTCTGAATTTTGACAAAAATCTGACTGCCCTGAATTGAAATGCGGGCATGGGTTCCAGACCCATCTGTCCACAGACCATTCAGATTCCAATGCTGAGGAGTCTGCTGCTGAGGGGGGGGCTGTTGCGGCGCCTGTTGTTGGTACATGGGTTGTTGCTGCTGGGGCGCGCGGGGAAGTTTTCCGCGCACCCAAACGGTCACCCCTCCTTTTGCATCACGTACCAAAATTTTATTGGGGTCTGAAAAACTGACCTGGTAAGAACCATAACCAGGCACACTGTAGACAAAAGCGTCACTGAAACGGGTCCAATACCCTTGATATTTCTTGGGTTGGCCCTGACGGGGATGAACGGTTACAAAAACCTGTTCCATATTGGCCCACAATTGAATATAAGAGCCTGTTGACGAGGTCCACCAGCCATTGGGATCACTTGCAAAAGCAGGAAAAACCATGCCAAAAGCAAGCATTAAAGCCAGAAAAATTTGGCGCATTCAAAAATTTCCCTTCATATGATTTCAAAACTTAAAACAGGATTGATTATAGCAAAATTATTATCAATCTGTAGAAAAAAATTGAATTCTAACCAGCCCATGGCTGCCCTGAAATTCTGCTAAAGTAGAGGCCATGCAAACAGATGTTTTTAAGTCTCACCGCTCGTTTATTCTGGAACTGACGCTCCGCTATTGCCTGTCATTTACCGTCCTGCTGCTTCTTTTGGGGGGCTTAAGCTATTTCAGCCTGCGTCGGGTTCTCTATGAAAATCTGGATCAGGGTCTGCAGGTCATCGGACGCAGCGAGGCTGATTTTGCAAGCAAAGGCCAGCATTTACACCTGCACCCCACTGCCAATGTGAATCCGGGCTCAGATACGCATACCCTGCCCCGCTATGTTCAGATCGTAAACCCAGAGGGGCAGATCCTGGCAGTAAACTTCGCACACCAAACAGCCCCACTCCCACTCGAATTGAAACGTTTGCATTCCAACAACAAACAAGCACAATACCTAACTGTTCATTATCAAAAGGCCGACTTTCGCCAGCTTTATCTTCCCTTTTCATACCAAAATCAAGTTTATTTTTTGATCGTGGTCAGCCCCTTGAGGCCCTTACAAAGCACCTTAGACTCTGTCTTCAATGCCTATTTCTGGCTTTCAACCCTGCTGCTCTGTCTGGCAGGCATCATGGGCTGGCTTTTGGCCCATGATGCTGTCAAACCTTTGCATCGCATCACCCTGACGGCCCAGGCAATTGGCGTGGGTCAACTTTCCGAACGCATTCCCATCGCCCCCGATACGCCACGAGAATTTGCAGAATTAACAGCAGTGCTCAATCAAATGTTGGCACGTCTCGAAAACGCCGTACAAAATTTAAAACAATTCAGTGCAGATGCTTCTCACGAACTCAAAACACCGCTCAGTGTTTTAAAAGGGGAATTACAGGTGGCCCTGCGCAGAGAACGCAATCCCCAGGAATACCAAGCCCTTTTAAACAGCAATCTTGAAGAGGTGAACCGCTTAATTGCGCTCACCGAAGGTCTATTGGCACTCAGTCGCTGGGAACAGGAAGAACCTCAAAAAGGGGAAAGCAATCTTCAGGCACTTTTCAAAGAGCTTCAGGCACGTTACGCGGATCTTGCCCAGAAACAGAAAATTGACTTGAAAATCGAAGTTCCTGAAAAAAATCTCCATTGCCCAGTGGCCCGACTGTATCTGAGCCAAATTCTCAGCAATCTGCTCGACAATGCTCTGCGTTTTTCTCAAGCCCAACAAACAGTATGGCTGCGGGCCGGAGAAACAAAGGAGCAGGTCTGGATTCAAGTTCAGGATCAGGGGCCCGGCATTGCCCCTGATGAACAGAAAAAGATTTTTGAGCGTTTCTACCAGATTGAAGCTTCACGCAGCGAAAATCGCAGCCACTTCGGCATCGGTTTGAGTTTGTCCAAAGCCATTACCGAAGCACACCAGGGCCAAATCAAGGTGGTTTCAAGCCCTCGCCAAGGCGCGTGTTTTGAAGTGCGCTTTCCCAAAAGCTAACGAGCACCGCGACAAACGATCTGCACGCCCCATCGAACATTAGCTCCCGCTCTCTCGCAGCAATTTTATTCTTTGTTTGACTTTGATTTGAATATATTTAAATCTCAATTAAATCAGTACCGATTAATTAATTCATTTATATTAATATATATAATAATAAAGATATTAATATTTAAATAAATGGGAGCCCTCTATGAGAATGCTTCAACCCCAGTTTTTATTCAGGTCACTTGGTTTTCTTCTCAGTGCTTTCATTCTCAACGCCTGTCAAATCACTTCGCCGTTTGAAAAATCTGCCTTGCCAGTCCAAACGCAGGCCGTTAAATCAGGGCAAATACTGAACCTCAAACTTCGCTTTGATAAAGGTTTTCAAACCCAATGCAGCCAATGTCGGGCAGAATACGTCAAACTTGAAATCAAAGGGCCCGGTCATGTCAGCACGCCGCTCTATGCCTACGGTGCAGACGCCAATGGTTTTATCAAAGTCCTGAATGAAAATCCTCAACTCTCAGCGCAGGTACCAGCAGGCTCCAATTGGACGGCCATTGCAGGGCTTTATGCCAACAATAACCCAGATGCTGAACCGATACTGAAAGTAGGCGCGGCCTTCCATGTTCCCAATACGGATCCCCAGATCGAAATGGATCTTCGGGCCCTGCAAAGTGCAGAACTGATCAAAGCCCTGCATGAAATTGGCTCGAACAAGGTCTTGACCCCACTTGACCTTGAAAAATACCAGGCCTTCAGCGACGCACTTTTGGGCGTGGTTCAAAACCCCGATGGTACCTATCAAATGAATCGGGTTCCAGCGGGTCAGGATCCAAGCAATTTTCTCGATGCCCGCAAAATTGCGGGTTTAATCGCACAGGACACCCTCTCAGAAATCAGTGAAAACGCAGGTCAAACACTCAATCCCAATCTACTCAGCTCGCTTCCCCAAGCCTTTCATACCTATCGTGCCAAAGAACTGACAGCCGGATTGACCCCCTTGAGCATGAATCCTGCGACAGGCCATCTTTTCAGTTTTGATATTCTGCAAAACACCAAACGGATCTATGGCCTCAGTTCTGCACTCGCAAATTTGCCCTTAAAGCCCGTCTTCAATCCCGTCGAAGTCGGACGTCTTCAGAATATTTACCTTTCGCTCGGGCATGCCAATCCCAGTGGTACCCAACCCATACCTGTTATCTATTTGATGGAGTATACAGGCCTGAACCGCATGAGCTTAAAAGCCCTGGATCAGCGATCCGGTGCCTTGGTCTGGAATTATAACTTTAACCAGACAGACAGTCTTGAAACACGCTTTGTACCTGTCAGCCAGACTGACAAGCGGGGAACAGCAAGCCCAGCTGATGATACGGATATTGTGTATACCACGCTTTTGGCCGATCACTGGAGTTTTCCAGGAACCCGTGGCGTCTATGCCCTCAGAGAGGGTCAGTTGGTTTGGCGCTATTCAGAGGACAGAGAATTCACGGGTTCGGGTGCGCTCTCCCCCGGGGGAGACAAGCTCTATCTGGTCACCCGTTCTGATCCCTTTAGCTCGGCGAAATTAATCGCCGTAAAAACACAACCGGCTGCGCCCCCCCAGGGGGAAAAAGCCTGGCTTCAGGAAGTGGATCTGGGAGAAGAAGCCTTTGATACAGCCACCCCTGTGGTGGGCACAGATGGCACAGTCTATGTCAATACGGTCAATACCGCCAATCAACGACACTTTGTACAAATGCCAGGCCATTTACAAGCCATAGCAGCCAATGGCCAGCGCAAGTGGAAGGCTGCTTTGGCTGTTGCCTCATTTTTCCCACCTGTGATTGGTCATCAAGGGGGTGAAGACATTCTTTACACCTCAACCGAAGGCGCAAAACTACATGCCATTCGTCAAAATGGCAGCGAAAAATGGCAGGTCACATTGCCTGGCACAGTGGGAGAAGGGCCCAGTGGCTCCCCCACTTTGGGTTTGAATCTGGCAGGAGAAACAGTTATTTATGTGCCCTGGGGCAATGGTCTGATCTATGCCATTCGGGATCAGGGGACAGAAGGAAAAGTACTCTGGGCACAAGCCCCCGGCGGTAAAAACAATCGTACCGTTTTACTGAAAGATGGCGTGCTCTATGCCACCACAATGGATGGTGGCGAAGGCCAATTTGTTCAAATTCGCTCCTTAAAAGTGAATACCCCCAATATGCCTCCCCAGGCTCCCTGGCCCATGCTGGGTGGAAATCTCATGGCCTCTGGCCGCAGTCAACTTCACGAATAATCAGGAGAAAGGTTTTATTTCATGAGTAGTATTTTCAGCAGCCGTCTCTATAGCCATCTGACTCAGGATCTGAATCAAACCCGTCTCGAAAATTATCAGGTCAATCGCTTTCAACGAACGGTTGAACAACAGGCCGCACAAGGCGAACGAGAAAAACTCCTGCGTGAAGGACTCGAATACCATCAAGCCAAAATGGCGGATATGCAAACCCGTCTGAATGAGGTGCTTGAAAAACTGAACAATGCCTATCGCAGATATGTCGACAATAAAACCATGTACCGCAAGGTTGCCCAAGAAGAAAAGTATATGGGCACCAGCCAATTGCTCAATGATTTGCCCAATATTGACAACCCCTCAGGACTGCCTGGGGTGTATCCCACAGGCCCGGCAGGAATTTTGCCCTTTGATGATCCAGGGAGAATCCGCAACTACAGCTACAACCCATTTTTTGGTTCAAAAGCAATTGATGAAAGCGATAAAACCCTGAATCGAACACATTGGCAGGTTCCCAATGAAATACTTGAAAAATCCTATACCGAAAATGGAGCTTTTTGGTCAAGTATCGCCTATCTCTGGGGTTGGGATCTTGATCGCATCAATGCGGCCTATGCCACCACCAGCAATGCCAATAACCTTCAGGTCAATGTCACCGCTCTGCAGCCCAATAAGCCGCAATACCCCCCGCTGCGTCCGGGGGATCGTTTTCCTTTGAATTGGAGTGATGGGCCCAGTGGCACCCTCCAGGATTATCCAGCCATCAATATTCGCGGGCTGCGGCCGGGGGGCGTTGATTATAGCCATGCCACCGATTCGCTGGGAACAGGGGGCGATGAACTGACGTATACAGCCAATATCATCGGCCCTCCCAGCGGCAATGGAGCAGGCACTCCCCCTTCGGGAGGCAATCCTTTTTACGTGGACAATGGCACCTTTCTGGCAGCCGGAGATACGGTCACCATCAATAAGTCAGGCGGCGGAGACCCCAATCAGACCCTTTCGGCTGTGGTGCCCCTGGCACCAGGCGATCCCTTTTACGATCCCGCATTCCCCAACCGACGCAAAATCTATACCAATGGTCCGGCTTATGGCTCCCCGGTGGACTCTGGCAGCATTCAAAAAAGTGTTCCCAGCAGCACAGCCCATATGAATGTGGTCGGAAAAAACAGCGTAAATTGGGGCTGGGAATTTGATGATCTCCCCCTTTCACTTGAAGTCACTTCTGTTTCTACCCAACCGGATGGAAATACGATTCCGACGGGCTATAAGGTCGTTTACGATATTCCGCCAACGCATCCCTTCTATGAAGAATTCAAGGTACTGAATGGAACTGAACCCAAAATAACCGATGCGCCCACAGAAATGGTCAAAGAACGCTTAAATAACGCAGGCTTTGATTATACGGGCTCGGTCTATTTTCCGGGCTCCAATGTGGTGGGGTTTCAGGTCGGCCCGCTGTTTCGAACCAGCCGGGGGGCATGGGTGGTTTCACAACCCGGTGAAAATGAATACGCGGCCCCCGGTCACTATACCTTTGCAGATGGCCCGATTGCAGCCTTTGATTTGATCACCTGTCTGCCTGGACTGAGTCTGACAGATGCGACCCAAGTTTCTTTCCGTTACCGCTACCGCGTGCACCAAAACTCTGCCCAATTTGGTTCTACCTGGGATGACAGTGGGCCAGGCGTGCCCTCTCGCTTTGGCTTTAGTCGCCACGACTGGTCAAGCAACCCGGCCCAGCCCGATGTCTACGGAGGGGGCAATACCTTTGGCACGCCCATGCCCTCGACCTATCGCACCATTACCAATGAATCGATTCAAACCGCAGGAGGGGCCCCGATCAATATCAGCTTGGGCAGCCCCAAGAACCCAAATACCTTTGGTTCAGATTACTTAAAAACCAGCGGTTATGAAGAATTGGTTGCCCAAATTGTTCCTGTTCCAGGACGTGATGATGCCGTTCGGGTTCAATTTCTGTTTGAAGGGGATTTAAATGCACTAGAAATTGAAATCACAGATTTTCAGATTGTCAGCTATGATGGCACGCTGAATACCTGGGAACAGGGCAAATATACGCCCGGCAACGTCAACCCGGTGATCTGGGAAGGGGATCCGCAAATTACCCAGGCCGATAGTCCTGAAGAAGTGATTAGCAAATATGTTCCCAATACCTATCAATTTACCCAGTTCAACGATCAATATACGAATGCCTTCAATATCGCCGATCGCAATGATATTGTCCGCAGCCCCTGGGAATTTGGTCTGCTCAATATGGACTCTGGCTCAGGCCTGAGTGGAGAACTCTGGCTGGACTTGAACGGACGCAGACTGAATTTGGATCACGATGCCGTCGTGGATCAGATCAAAGTCTGGGATGAGAGCATCGCAGCCCCTGTTCAAGCCAATACCGATATTCTTGAATCCGCAGCCATCGCGAAAGCCTATGCCTTTATTCCAGTTGAACACCCTGATGACGATTGTGGCCCCAATCCGGAGATGGAAGTCATTGCAGGTTCGGGCCCAGGCAACCCCTTCAATGCAGATGCGCCCACAGGGGGCATCCGCGTCGATTCTGTGGCCGGATTTACAGTGGGTGATGCCATTCTGATCGGAGGAGCAGGCCCCTATACCATCACGGGTCTGGTCAATGATGCAGGTTCACCTGCCACGTTGACAACAGATCCTGTCTTTGACAATCCCGCCATCCCCAGCTATGAATACCGCCCCCCCTTTGATAGCTTGCCCGCAGGCGATCGACTCGGAACGTCTCTGCCCGTGGATCCTTCCAGTGATTTCCCGCTGACCCTGGGCGGTACGACCTATACGACCTATGGGGAGTTGGCTGCCGCCTTCCCGCCTCCCGCCTGGCACCCGGCTGCAGGCAACCCTTTGGATCCCCTCTATTGGGTAGAATATACCCAGTCTACTTCGCCCGCAGTGCCTGGGAGACAGGAAGTTTATATCCATACCCCCATTGCTCCCCCAAGCGCAGGCACCCTTATTACCCCCTTTGTCGTCACTCCGGCCCCCCCCCATGTGGCCCAATTTGCAGATTCTGATCCCCTCAGCAGTTTTGCGCAACGCGAGGAACTGATGGGAGATGAAATCTTGATCGGTGAATTGCCACGTGATCCCGCCAGCATTGGCATTGCCCCCTTGGATCCGGGCCGAACAGCCAATCCAACCGCCACTGACCCCAATAACAACGGTTTTACCTGGGCAGATGCAGATTTTTATGCGAACTTTGGGGTCTCCACTGAACATTCACCCTTTCCAAGTGAAGCCTATACCGTCAACAATCCCAGTAATTTTATTACAGGGGTTTCCAATGATCGGGGGGTCACCACCAATCCCGATACGGCAGCAGCGGGCATAGTGGGAACCGTGGATCGTGTCATGGGTTCAGATATGGATATTGAATACCGAATTTCGATACCCACCCATGATGTCAACGTCTTGAGAAAAGAAAATAATTTATTGTTTAATTTGGGTTCGATCGACGAAAGGGATTGGGGCCTGGCAGTTCGAAATCCCTATATGGAATTCAGAACCTCACCGGGATATACCACAGTGCCCCGCTATCGGGTCGATGCAGGTGGAAATATCTACGATCTTTTTGGCAAAGGCCATTATGAAGACGATGCTGCCCGAACTGAATTCAGTGCCCTCGATCAGGATTCGGTTCAAAGAGTTTATACCACGGCAGGCGGGGCCACGCTCAATAACCAGGTCAGCAACAGTGACAAAAGCTATGATTACAGCAATTATGCGGCCTATAATGCCGGTGCAGCCAATTTTGAAGACTATATCACCGGCCACAACCGACTGTCATTAAATGGAGACGACTACAATCTCTTTGACTATGTGCCCGATCTGAATCTGGTTCCCGGTGATACAGAAGGCCGCCGCTTTGGTGAAACCTATATCGGGGCACTGCCCAGTAATTTTTACTATTACCGCGAAAATCTCGATCAGGGGGTTTCAGGCAGTGGCACGCCCTTTACGGTCGATCCTGAACGCGATGGGGCTTTGGCACGCCTCAATGGCGACAGCATGGCCGCCTTGAATTTTAATGGCCGTTTACAAAATCCTTCTGGCCGTTATGACATCGCCGACACAACGGTGGTACACAATCCCAATATGCCAGCCTGGTCAAGTGTGGTGATTGGCATTGCAGAGCAGGATGCAAAATTGCACAATGCCGAAAGAACCACCTCCAGCGCTTTTTGGCGGGGATTTAAGGCAGATGTACCACTGGCTTATGCCAAAAATGTCAATTTGGGGCAGACCCAAAATGTTCTGGGGCCAGAAAGGGCTGTCGGCGCCTCCAATTCAGTCTTCGCCACGATGCAGGCCGGGGGTTCCAGTATCAGTTTGGAAATGGGCTCTGAAATCAATCGCTCGGGCCATTTGCTCATGAATGAGTGGGTCAATGGAAACATGCAACCCCATGCCATTCCCCTGCCGCTTTTCGATACCAGTACCTTTCCGCTGAACACCCCAAGCAACTATACTTTTTCTGCCTATGGGCCGGAAACAGTAACCCGAACGGGCAGCCAATATATAGCCAATTTTCAGACAGATGTGCTCGATGCCGTGGATGGGCGCAAAGACAGCGTCATAGATCCCAGCTGGGCAGGCACCTTGCTCACGAATGCAGGAGGAACCGTCTCCGTCAGCCATCCCCCTGCGACCTGGAACAACGGCCTGATTTTGCATGTCGATGACGCAGCCGCTTTCGATGTTGAAGGCCCCCGCAATGAAGTCACGCTGGGCACAGATACCGCCACCCGGTACCGGGTGGTGTATAAAAACCCCACGGCCAGCCCGCAAACCTTGTTTTTGGTTCCCATCGCAGGGAGCGTACCCGCAGCCTATCAGAATTTTGTGCATACCGATCTACAGGTACGTCAGATCGTCGGCGAATATACGGTCAGTGTCACAGATCCAGCGGGTATTCCCAGCGCTTCAGGCACGCATCTGAAAATCGACTATGATGATCGGGGAACGCAAACTCCCGGTCAATTGGTCTCTGTTGCACTTTCTGCCGAGATGGATCGGGTCGGCAGATTTGCGCTCGATGATCCACGGGTGCCTGGGGTAGAAAGCGATGATCCCGCCACCCCCAGCGTGAATGAAGGGCAGAGAATTGCCCCTGAAATTTTCAACTCCCCCCGAGGCTATGTTCAAAGCGACGCCCAACTCAGTTTAAACCTGGTCAGTCAAGACAAAGACGGCAATCTGCGTCCGCGAAAACTGAAGTCTGTGCGGGTTGAAATAGAGCATGGGGAACAGCTGATTCCCCATCAGGTGGCACAAGCCTATACCACCACAGGCCCCTTTGATATCAACGGAGAATGGCCGATTGCGATTTTTGAAGGTGATACCCAACTCAATCCCTATGTCAGCACAGATCTGGGGATTTTAGTCGGTCATTATCAGGGCATCAGCGATGGCAGCAATGCCATGAACAGTGTCTCCCCTTCGCTTGAGCTGATCTCCACAGAGGGCTTTGCGGTCGGGCAGGAAATTTCAGTCAACGGCGAAAAACGCCTGGTTGCTGGCATTTCAGGCAATACCCTGAGCTTGGACAGCCCCTTGAGCACCCTTCCCCAACCAGGGGATCGTCTCAATTTGGGCAATGGTCTGGGAACCCGTGAACTCTCACTTTTTCTCAACAAATCCTATGCTATGTCAGCCGGTGCCCCAATCCGTATCCATCTGGAATATGATGAATACGATGTGATCGGATTTCCTCCCCGAATAGATACCTCGGCTCCTGTACGCAGTACCCAGGAGACGATCGGATTCAGCGATCCCAATACCGCTCAGCGGATGCAGATTCTGGAATCCAATACCGGCGATGGAAGTGCAGGCAGTCCCATCGCTGTTCAATCGACCCTGGGATTCAATCCCGGTGATGTGGTGAATATCAACAGTGTGACACGGCGAATTACAGCCCTTGATAATGTGGGCAATACCCTGACCCTGGATCGCCCCTTGACCACCTCACTGGGTCAAACCCTGAGCAGTGGCACCATTTACCGCAGCGACTACGAAGACTTCGTACAGGTCGGTCCTGGCCGTTCAGGGGGAAGTTTTGAAAACGACTTGACCCAAGAACTCAAACGGATCATCGACAATCCTGAATACCAGGAACTCTTACGTTACGGTCTGATGAAAAATCTCTTTATCAGTGCAGCCAGCAATGATCCCTTCGGCAATCTGATCAGTTCAAAACTCTTTTTAAACTGGATGCGCAATAAACGTCAGATGGAAATCAGCCAAACATCTTTTATGGCCTATTATAAGTCCATTTGAGTTTCGGGGCTGACCAGACGGTAGCCCAAGCCCCGAACGGTTTGAATCAGATGGGTACCAAAAGGTTTGTCTATTTTTTGACGCAGATACGAAATATAGACATCAATCGTCGCAGGCGCAACCTCGGGATCTTCCCACACCCTTTCAGCCAGTTGCAGTCGGCTGAGTATCTGCCCCTGGTGTTGAAGCAGATATTCCAATAAGCGGTACTCCTGTTGGGTAAGCGGGATTTCAACCCCTTCATGCGTCAGGCGATGGGCCTGTAAATCCAATTTCAAAGTGCCCGTTTGCAGGGCCGTGCTTTTGGCTTTGCTCTGGCGTCTGAGCAAGGCCCTGACCCGCGCCAGCAGTTCATCAAACTCAAAGGGTTTGGCCAAATAATCATCTGCGCCTAAATTCAAGCCCTGGACACGATCCTGAACCTGCCCACGCGCACTGAGCATCAGAATGGGCGTTTCCAACTTGGCTTCACGCAGTTTCCGACAGATTTGCAAGCCATCCAGGCCCGGCAGCATCAAATCGAGCAAAATCAAATCATGCTCACCCATCAAGGCAGCATGGAATCCAGCCTTGCCGTCTTTAACGATTTCTACCCAATAGGACTCTTCTTCCAGGCCTTGGGCAATCAGGCGCGCAAGTTTCGGTTCATCTTCAATTAAGAGAATTCGCATGCATCCTATCCTAACATTCCCTTGCGCTCAGTAAACTTTAAGTTTTCCTCAAGAAAGTATCAAGCTTGATTGCTGTTTAAGCATGCCCCTTATCTAGTTTGTATCAATTTAAAGCCCTCGCCCAGGACGGAGACTCCCTCTGCGCGAACAATCACTCAGTTCCCACAGCCCTTTTCTTGCTAGAATTTTCAGGTTAAACTAAACATATACTTCAGAATTCAATAATATCTGGCTATAACAATAACTCAATAACTTTGAGTCCAAAGGAAAATTTCGAGCATGTCCGAATTGTCCATCCATCCCGCCATGATGGCCCTCAGCTACGACAGCAACCGCAACGGCAAGGTCAGCGACGAACTTAAGGTCAAGCAAAACGCCGAGACCCTGCGCGCCATCGGTGGCGATGCCGAAGTTACCGTCATGGAGCTCGCCACCGCCCTCAGAAACGACAAGGTCGTCATCAATAACGGTGAGATTCAGGCCAAGTCCGGCCCCGTCCCGCGCGTCGCCCTATTCAACAACTACGGCAGTATCCAGGCTGAGGTTCAGAATATTCGTGACCAGCTGAGTAGCTCAGCCACAGCTCCCAAGGAACTCCCCCTTGAACCAGACTCAGATTCTGATCGTTTCAACCAGGAGCTCAGTGCTCTCGATAGCGATTACGAAAAGGTCTTTCAGGCCGCCAACGAGGGACATCTCAAACTTAAACAAAGCGCAGACAGCCTCAATGATCCTACCCTCAAGAGTCTGATCGCCAAAGGTGATCTCCTTTTCCGCTTCATGCCCAGCTTTCAGATTACCGAAGATCACGACTTCAGCCGTCTGATGTACGCCAAGCAGCAAGAACGCTTCATCCACTCGACGCAAGACTATTTCAAGGCCATCGCCGATCATCTCAGCGAAGCCAATAAGTCCTGAAATCAGCAATGACAAAAAAACGGGGGGCATGGGGCACTGGGATGGCTTCTAAAGCAAGGCTTCGGCGGCTTGTATTTCAGCCAACATGCCCAAACGTTTGGCCAATTTGATACTTTTTTTCCAATGGCTTCGGGCTGAACTCAGTTGTTCCTGAAACTGCGCAATTTTTCCCTGATAGAGTTCAAAACGTGGGCCCGCCATGGGAAAACGATGGGCAAATTCCTGAAAGGCTTCCCGCAGTTCCAATACGCTTTGGGGCAAACAGGCCATTTCTCCTGCACCTTCACAGTGCAAAAGATATTCCATTTCGGCGGTAAAGACTTCAAGATCCGTCGCTGAAATCGCTTCCTGGCTATTGTCCTTCAGATCGACCAATTCCTGGGCCAGTCGATGGGCCTGTTGGAGATCTCCTGCTTTTAAAGCCAGGCGCAAGAGGATGGCCTGAGATTGCACCCTCAACCGGCCCCCCAGACTCTCCGCCAGGGCGCGCGATTGTTTGGCAAGAGAAAGTGCCAATTGAATTCTGTCCTGGAGCAAATGCACGCGGGCCTGGGTTTCAAGTGAACGGGATTCCAACTCCTTGTCCCCCCTTTGGCGCGCCAATTGCGAAGATTGTTGTGAGAGTTCAAGGGCCCGCTCTATTTGGCCCTGATAAAAACGAACCTGCGCCAAAAGTCCCATGCTTTCATTGCAGTGGCGTAAATCCTTCTGGCGACGGTAGAGTTCGGTGGATTGAAACAATCCGTACTCAGCCTGCTCCCATTGGGCCTGACCCAAACTGTATAAACCTGTCAGCTGAAAAACCCAGGCCCGGCTGGAAAGATCGTCCAAAACTTCGGCCTGTTGCAAGGCTTTGCGCGCAAAATATTCAGCAATCGGACGCTGCCCCAAAAAACCACAGATCAAGGCGATATTGGCATAGGCCCGCGCCAATTGGGGAGAGGGGCCAGCCTCTTCACAGAGATTGACAATCAAAAGTGCATTGTAAAGGCCCAAGGTCTTTTCGCCATTCAAATAATAAATTTGCCCCAGGCGCTCACAGGTCTGAGCGGCTGCCAGAAGGCGCTTTTTTTCATCGGGATCAATCCAAACCTGTCCGGGTCGAATGCGGTGACGCAATTGCGTTAAAATCTGAGGCAAAAGTTGACGGGGAGCCAAATCTGCCGGAGGAGGCGGCCAACCGGAAAGCGTCAGAGATTTTTGCAGATGCCTTTGACTTTCGGTCAATTGACCCAATCCATAATGGGCTTCGCCCAGACCTTGATGCACCGTCGCCATCCAGTCGTGGCTCATTTCAAAACCGGCATGCTGCAAACTTTGCAAGAGAAAGAAAATCGCCTGCTGGTACAAACCATCCTCCAAAGCTGACTGACCTGAAATCAAAAGATATTGACAAGACTTGACGGCAACACGGGCCTGGGTCCAGTGATAGGCCAAAAGCGTGGCATGGGCTGTGAGATCATCTTCAAATTCTTGCTCCAGCCAGGCCGCTACCTGCTGGTGAAGCTCCCGTCTCTGCTCTGAGAGCAAAAGACTGTAGATGGCCTGGTGAGTCAAATTGTGGCGAAAAACATAGGAAAGGCTCGGAAAAACCCCCACCAATTGAATCATATTGATATTTTCAAGTGCTCTGAGCGAATCCAAGAGGCCTTCGCGATCCTGAACCAGGGGGTAAATATCATAGAGGGCCTTGAAATCAAATTGCCGGCCAATGACACTGGCGATTTTCATGGCCAACTGCTGAGTCGGTAAAAGCCGATCAAGACGGCTGACAATCGCCCCTTCGATTGAATTTGGCAATTGCAGCTGTCGCAGCTCTTCCGGACTCAAGGAGAGTTCACATTGGCCCTGGTTGACCTTTAAATGTCCATTTTCACGCAAACTCAACGCCAATTCCTGGCTGAAAAAAGGGTGGCCTTCGGCACGTGAAGCAATCAAATCCAAAACTGCTGCGGGCACGCTGTGAACCCCCAGCTTACTGGCCACCAGGGTCTCAATTTCTGCAGCAGGCATGCGACCCAAAATCATATGCTCTGCCAGAGGCGATTTCTGTAAATTTTCCCAGGCTCTCAGGCAGATCTGGGGAGTCTTATCGTCGGCATTGGCCAAAGGGCGACAAACGAGCACAACCATCAATCCGGGTACTTCATAGCGTACCTGTTCCACCAATTGCCACGACAGACTGTCTAACCACTGGCTGTCATCCAAGACCACGATCAAGGGTTCAACACTCACGGCATCCTGCAAGACTGCCGTCAAAATATCCAAGGTGTTCTGAATCCGTGCTTCCCCCCGAAAAGAGAGGGTGGTGGCATTATCAGGAATTTCAAGATCTAAAACCGGCCCCAAGAGCGGAATATATTCACTTAAATGGGGATAAAAACTCATATGTCCCCGCAACTGTTCAAGTCGCAGACGCGAAGGCAGATGAACAGAAATCCCCAAAAGATCGCAAAACACACGCTGCCAGGCATACCAGGGCGTATGTTGCTGCAGGGCATCGGCCTCGGTCATCAGCAAGGCCGAACCTAAGCGCGCTGCTTCAGTCTGAAGATGGCGCACCAGCGTGGTTTTACCTACCCCCGCTTCACCCTCCAGAAAAACCAGGCTTGAACTGCGGTATTGACTGAGTTGGCGGGCTATCTCTAAAAGCTTCTCAGTTTCTGCCAAACGTCCGACTTGCGAATCATAGTGAAAATGGCGGGCCAGCGCCATGCGGGGAGAATAGATCTCAAGTGGCGTATTCTTGCCTTTGAGCAGAACAGGCGCCAGTTCATCAAATTCAAATTGGGACTGCGTTAAACTCCAAGTTTGACGATCGACGACAATCTTTTCTTTTGCAAACTGCATCAAACGTGCAGCCGTATTGACCGTATCCCCCAAAAGTGTATATTCCCGTCGCCAGTCGGAGCCCACTTCACCACAAAAAACACGACCACTGGTAATGCCCATCGAGGCGGTTAACGAAAAACCTGCAAGCAAAGACTCCAATTCCAAGGCTGCAGTGACTGCGCGTTGTGCATTGTTTTCATGCGAAGCAGGCGGCAAGCCGAAGACAGACAGCAAGGAAAGCCCTTTTTCATCCAGATTGATTTTATTGACGGTTCCACCATGAAAGGAAATTTTTTCTTGAATCAAAGAAAGCCAACGGGGAAGTTGCTCTGGCGTTAAGGCTGGCAGTAAAAGGAAAAGTACTGAAACTGTGCGCAATTCAGCCAGCCAGTTTTGCTGCCCTGCAGCAAGCCGGTAGCGCACCACCTCAGGTAAATAATTTAAGAGCCAGGCATCGGGCAAGGCTGTTTCTTGAAAATAGGGCTCATTGGGTCGTGAAATATCGGGTAAGGTATGAAGAATGCCATAGTGTTCAGCTATCGCTTGATACCCAGTTTCCGGCGGGCACCAACTCAAGGCCTGGGGCCCCAAAACCACTTGGCCAGGCTGGGCCATACCTTCAGCGGCAAAAGCACTCGAAACCCCTGCGCCGGAAAGAATCAGCTCCCAGTGTTGGTGGCGGTTCTGTAAATGCAAAAAGAGCAAATCACCCCATTCCAAACCAATCCGAATCTGAAGTGGCATGGGCATTTTCGTGCGCAAGCCCTGACTGAGCACCTGCATTTCAAGCGCACAGGCAGCGGCCCGAGAGATCAGCATGGCATTGGATTCAGGCACCAGCGATCGGCTCCAGACAGCCAGCAGCGCATCACCTGCAAACTTTATTACATCGCCATCCCAGGCGCGGATACGCTCTAAAAGACCGCCAAAATACAAATTCAAGGTTTGACTCAGGGTTTCTATTCCCTCAGAACCTTCTTGTCCCAATTGTTCTGCAAGTCGTGTAAATCCGGAAATATCCGCGAAAAGCACGATTCCTTGATCACTCCAAAGAAAAGGCAGCTGATCAGGCCCACGACTAAGACGTTGCCTGACAACCCGGGGAACATAACCAGAAAACAGAGATTCCAAGCTTGTTTGCATAATTTTTTACTGTCTGTTCTTAATTGTATCAAGAGCGTCTCAGCCCTGCGTGAATTATTTTGAAAATGAAAGGTTTTGCGAGAAAGTCGACATGGGCGGTCTGGGCATAAAATTAAGAAAAGTTTAAATTTTTTTGAGATTCACCCTCCTCAGCCTCTCTGCTTTCAGGTAAAATGAGAAACAGTGTGCTCATCTAGAGCATCTAATTGAACCCAGAAAGGTTACTACATGAGTCGTTATACAGGACCCAAAGAGCGGATCTCCCGTGCTCTGGGCCTCAACCTGTTTCTCAAAGGCAAACGCTATGAAGCAGGCAAGAGCGCCTTCCACAAGGGCCGGGGCCGTCCCGGACAGCATGGCCAAAGCCGGATTAAAGTTTCGGAATATGGTATGCGTCTGAAAGAAAAACAGAAACTTCGTTTTATGTACGGTGTTTCTGAAAAACAATTCCGTCGCTATTATGATTTTGCAAACCAAAGCAAAGGCAGTACCGATGAGCGTTTCCTTCAATTCCTGGAAACCCGTCTGGACAACGTCGTCTATCGCATGAAATTTGCGACGACCCGTGCCCAAGCCCGTCAGTTCGTAAGCCACGGTCATATTCTCGTCAATGGCAAACGTGTCAACGTTGCTTCTTATAAAGTCAGAGCCAACGACAAAATTGAAGTTTTGGAAGCCAGCAAGAACTTTGTTCGCAACGCTGTCGAAGGTTTCGTAGGCGAAGTTGTTCCTGAGTGGATGACCTCTGATACCGAAGCCATGACCGGTGAAGTTCTGCGCACACCTCTGCTCGACCAGATTGATACTGGCAAATTGATTCAAATCAACCTGATCATCGAGTTTTATTCTAAATAGAGTGGTGCGATGGGATTCAAAATCCCATGCCTGCGTGCTGGTTACAAGAATCAGGCACCATTCACAGGTACCCTCCAGATCCTTTCTGGAGGGTTCTTTGTATCAAATTCAGGAGCCCATCATGTCACTACAGCAATACGAATTTCTCGAAAAGATCGAGCACTATACGGGCCAGCAGGATCCCTATTCACTGCCTGACGATGTTCAAAACTGGATTGTTCAGGAACTCGAAAAGCGCCTGCAGGTCATGCTGGAAAAATATCCTGAACTTCCGCTTGAAATATTTCGCACCCTGCGAACCTGGCAAAATCTCCCAATTTTTATCATTGGGTTTCGTAAAGAGGATCAAACCTGGATCAAAGAAGCTTGGCATTACGGAATCAAGCCTGCTCCTGAAGGTGCAGCAGGTATTCAATTGGTTTTGGATCGTGTACCCGTCAAACATTTTCAAGAGAACCCAGGTCATGTCTGAGGCTCAGGAACCCAGTCGCAGCAAAAAACTGATCGCAGCTGGGCTTGGCATCTTGGCCTTGACCTATTTGCTCAACCCTGGAGCAGGTATTTTTGAAATCATTCCAGATAATCTACCGGTCTTGGGAAATCTGGATGAAGCAACAGCAGTGACCTTGCTCTTGACCTGCCTGCGTGTCTATGGATGGGATTTGACCGCCTGGTTGCCTGGCAAGAGGCAGAGACTTAAGGATTCTGAAACTGACAAGAAAAGCGCCCCCTAAAAGGCAGGGGCCCAAACAGCCTCTGTGCGCTTCAAATCAATCAGACCTCTTCCCCCAATAAGGAAGTAAGACCTTCCCCCAGATTCAGTTGAATGGGTGCATCGTCGTTCCCAAAAAGCGAGGTCAACCCTTCTCCTAAATTGAGGTTCAGAGGCTGCTCTTCATCGCCAAACAGCGAGGTCAATCCCTCTGCGGAGTTTTCTAAAGGTGAAGGCTCTGGCGTGTCTTTGACAGGCAGGAAACGGGCAGCGCGAATCATCAGTTTATGGGGTTGGATCTCAGACAGGGTATCTTTTGGAGGATCAAAGGAAGGATCTTCAAAGAAATCGCCATTTTCAATTGAAATAATCTTATAAAAAGCTTCTTCACCTTCCAAATCTTTGTACATTGCGTGCACAAAGCGTCCTCTGTCAATATATATTTTGGCATCGATATGGGTAGCCAAATCACGGATATGCAGTTTCTTGCGATCCAGGGCTGAAAGATTGAGTTGCACGAAATCAAAGACCCCAATCTGACTGAGAAATCCTTTGAAGCCCATTTGACTGATTTCAGCCAGCAATTGTTTGAGCTTACGCAGATTGATCGGCTTTGCCAAGAGACGAATCTTACCAATATTGCCCATTTCTTCAAGCTCGTCTTCACTGACATTGACAATTGCCACAACCGGAGATTGAGGGTAATGCTGTTGAAGCCATTTTAAAAAGCTCTGCTGACTGAGGGTATCGGTAATGACCAGATCGACAGGCTCATCGTCCAAGGCCGCCATCGCTTCTTGAGGGGTTTTTAAAGAAATACAATTGAAACCCTCCGTAAACAGGGTTCGCTGAATAATCATCCGACTCATCGGATCGGTATCCACCAACAGAATATTGCGAACCGAAACCGGTCCCTGACTGGCAAAAGGATCCTGAGGATTGAGCAATTCGTCCATGGAGGTAGCGGCATTCATGGAGAGATTATCAAAAGGCATTTGAATGCTAATTTTACTGGGTTCCTGCCAGTTTTTCTCTTGAAATTCGCCATTTTTAAACTGAACAATTCGATTAAAAGCCTCGGCCCCTTCAGATTTCAACTCACGTTCAAGCGTACGGGCATTGGTGACATAGAGTTCAGCATGAATGACTTCCCCCCCACGCAAATAGAGAATACCTTCTGTTCGCGTAAATTGGTCATTAAACGTCACTAGGCACTGCGGCTTATTCATGCGCATGACTTGCAAAAGGTCAATTACGTTCATGCGTTGCACTTGGCCCACCAACCCCGTGTCCTGTTGATCGAGCATTTCCAAAAGTCTGCGGGTGGGCAAGGGCTTCGGCAAAAAACCCAAGACTGATTTGTGTTGTCTCAAATCATCAAGAACAGCCGAGAAATCCTCATCGGGATTGGCGATTAAAATGACTTTTCGTTTGGGATAATTTTCACAGACCCACAGGGCCAGTTCTTCCCCTTCTTCATCAGGCATGTCCAAACAGGCAATCACAAAGTCGAAGGGTCGGTTTTTGAAGCGTTGCGTGGCTTGGTAGAGTTCATCTTCAAAGACCAACTCCCATTCATCCGACGCAAGCATCTGCTGCAAATGCCTGCGGTGTGAAGGGTCTTCATCAAAAATTAGAATTCGCTTGCTCTTGGGGGACATGAAAATAGCATACCTCTCTCAAAATGCATGAAACGAAGAGGCTGCTCAAAGCCTGATCAAAACCTAAAGTTTCATACCCAATAAACTAATTTTAACATAATAAGGCCCCAGAATGCGGCAGGGTTCAAGCACAGTAAAATACTAAATTTCTCCGGATTATAGCGTATTTTGTTGACTAGGGTTTGAGTGGTTTGGCTTCAAAACTTCCATTGGGTTGAACAAAAATAACCCGTTTTAACCGTTCTGCCTGAAACTCAAAGCGCACCTGGTAGCCCTCAAGATCTTTCAATTTGAAAAGATCACGCTTGACCGCTTCCAGCACAAACGCAGGTTGGCCACTTGCACGGACCTGAAGATGCTCCCCTTTCAAGGAGATCTCAACCCGTATACCCGCCAGATCAAAAGCACCTTGATAGCGTTTGAGAAATGCTGGATTCAGCATTTCTGGAGGGGCCTGGCGTTCAAAGCGAATCGCTTCGGCCAGATTATCCAATTTAAGCTCTACACTTTGAATATCCCCCTCAAGATTGTTCAAAAAATGCACCCAAAGTTTATCCAAAATGGCATCGGGCTCTTTCACAACAAAGGTATCGTAATGCCAATGTTCGATTTTCCCCCCCAAATCCCGGTAGCCCAGTCTGAGCTTGCCCGCTTGAGATTCGAGTTTCAGTTCGCCATACGCAGGGTGATGATAAGTCCCCAGATAGTCCTGCAGTGGATGCGAAGGGTGGGTATTGGGAACACGCGTTCTTAAATCCTGACCCTTCACAATTTTTTCAGCCATTTCCATGCCCGGCTTGATGCGCGCACTCCAATCCAAAGGCTCAAGTTCCAGCAGCAAATCACTGAGTTCCATGCTCAAAAGTGAGGGCAAGGGATCATGTTCTTGATTGCTTAAAATGACCAAGCCTATTTTCTTTTCAGGCAAAAGGCTCACCAAGGCTGAATAGCCATCAATATTGCCACCGTGAGAGATCATCTGGTGTCCCCGGTAGGGGTGAATCATCCAACCCATGCCATAAAGCGTATAGGGAATTTCAGGATAACTGGCATGGCTGTTCATGATCACCTGGGGGCTGTGGAGTTCCTTTAAACTGCTTTCAGAAAGCAGGGGCTTCTCCTGCCAGTTGCCCTTGCCCAGGTTAAAAATGAGCCATTGCGCCATATCCCGCGCACTGGAATGGATTGCTCCCGCAGGCGCAGCCCCTGCCAAGCTGCGGTAGGGAATCCTTTTGATTTGATTCTGACGTTTGGCATAGGGCAGAGCATGATCGGGTTCCTGCTGAAAAGCAGACAATGAAGTCAAACTGCGCTTCATGCCCAAAGGCTCAAACAATTCAGTCTGAATTTGCTCCTCCCAGGAGTGTGCACCCAATTTTTCGGCCAAATACCCCGCTGTCATATACATCAGATTCTGATACTGAAATTGATTGCGAAAGTCCGCTGTAAAATCCAAATATTTCAAACGCTGGTAGAGAGCTTCCCGATCCAGTTCTGCTCCATACCAGACCAAATCATGGCGCGGCAGTCCTGAACGGTGAGTCAGCAGATCACGGGTTGTTAAATGCTCACTGGCAAAGCTTTGTTTCAAACGAAAATCCGGCAGATAGGTTTGAATCGGGGCATCCCAATCCAGCTTTCCCTGATCCACCAAAATGCCCAAGAGTGAAGCTGTAAAGGCTTTGGTACAGGAGCCAATCGCAAAGAGCGTATCAGGCCCGACAGGCAGTTTTTTTTCAAGATTGCGTTGTCCAAAGCCCTCTGCAATTAATACCCGATCCCCTTTTACCAAGGCAACCCCCAAACCAGGGGTTTTCCACTCTTTGCGGCGCTGCTCAATTTTTTCACGCAAGGAGTCGATCAGGGCCTCTTCCTTGGCTGCGGCTTGAAGCTGAGCTTCGGCATTGGGGCGTTTCAGCGCAAACGCAAAAGTTTGCCCGCCCTGCGAAAATTGACCCTTCAGCTCGGATTCTTCAGGATTCAATTCCCCGTCAAAACTGGGGTTTCCAGGAATCCCGGCAATGCTGAAACGCATTTTCTGTTTATCCAGAACAATCGCAGACAGGGGAAGATTTTTTGAGTTTTGCGCGGGGATATCAATACTGCCTTGCCAAACGCCTTCAGCATTCTGGCGAAGATGTACGACCACCTCAAGGGCTTGTCCTGGGATCTGTATTGTCCCCTGCCATTCCCCTGTAGGCAGCGCAAATACGGGAGTAACCCACAGACAGGAACTCAAGCAAAATCCCACTAAAATGCTGCGCAAAATCTGGCTTTTTCTCATCAGTCAAGAAACTCCCATAGTAAATTGCCTCTAATATAGCAAATCTCAACCTGGATTGCAGATTGTGGTCAATCAGCCTAAACTGAAAAGGTCAGACCAAGCAAAGGACACCGCACAATGGATCGCATGACCGTTCTCTTCTGGTGTGTGATGAGCCTGCTGATTGGCTCTTCAGTTTTCTATGGGGTTTCAGCAGAAAAACAACGACACACCCAATCAGCTAACGCTTCACCTTTAATCAGTGGCGATCTGGTCAAGCTTGAAAAACTAATCGATGGAGACTCACTCCTAGTTTCAAAAGCAGATCAGACGGGACTTCCTATCCGCCTGTTGGGTATCAAAGCATTCGATGCAAAAATTGAAAAGGCAGTTTACTCCTCTGTTGCAAGAGCGGGCCTGAAACATCTTGAAAGTTTAACCTCAGGTAAATTATTGCGTGTGCAGTTAAACACCCAAGCAGAAAAAGATAAACATGATCGCTATCTTGCAACGCTCTACGCTGAAGATGAAGACGTTGCGCTCAACCTGATTCGGGAGGGATGGGTTCTGGTCTATACGGTCTATCCGTTTGGTGCTATGCAACTCTATCTCCATGAGCAAACCCTTGCAAAGCAGGCCAAACGGGGTCTTTGGGCAGATCCTCAGACGCAGGCCTATGCGCAGTCATTGATTCGATCCTGGCGCAACCAGACAGAATAGGAGTTTTCTATGCTGCAATACATGATGCAAATCTTTGACCGCAAGCTTTTGAGAAACCCGCCTCCCACGCTCCGGGTTTTGGGACTGATGGTGGCGATTTTGCTCTATGGAACCACCGGTTATCTTTATTTCGAGTTGCCAGCAAACCCTGATTTAAATTGGTTCGATGCCTTCTGGTATACCCTCGTCACCATGACCACAGTAGGATACGGTGACTTCTTCCCCAAAAGCTTGGGCGGCCGATTTTTGGTAGGGGGGCCGATTATGATCTTTGGCATTGGTCTCTTGGGCTATGCCTTATCGCTGATCGCAGCCGCACTGATCACGTCTAAAACAAAGGAAATCAAGGGAATGTCAACTTTTAAATTTAAAGAGCATTTAATTGTCTTCAACTATGCAGGTTTAGCAAAAATCATCCGTGTCTTGGACGAATTGGCCATCGATCCCTCCGTGGGTGAAATGCCCGTGATTTTAGTCGATGAATTTCTCGATGAATTGCCTGAAGAGCTGCAAAGAAAAGGTGTACATTATATCAAAGGCAATCCTACTCGGGATCAGACCTTATCGCGGGCCAATATTGACTTCGCAAAGCACGCCATTGTGCTCACACGCAATTCCAATGATCCTGCTTCTGATCATCTCAATGTTTCGATTGCGCTTGCCGTTGAAGGTCGCAACCGGGCCGTCAACAGTGTGGTCGAGTGTATCGATCCCAGTTTTGAAGAACTTTTGCGTAAAGCAGGCAGCGATCGGATCGTCTGCAGCAGCCGTTTTGATGCCCATTTCTTAAGCCAGGAACTGCTAAACCCCGGAATTCAGGAAGTCTTGGGCCAATTACTCACCCTGACACGGGGCCAACAGTTTTATTTAATCCCAGCTTCAAATAATGCAAATTTTTCTGAGTTTGCAAACAGAGGCCAACGCCAGGGGCATATTGTACTGGGCATCTGTGATCTCCAAAATCAGATTCTGCTCAATCCCCCCGCTGAACAAAGCGTATTGGCAGGCGATCGTGTGATTACGATTGGCGCAAATCGCCTGGAAAAGCTTTAACAAGCAAGAATCAATAGTATCCGCCCGTATCAGGGGGTTGGCTTGAAAAAGTCACTCCCACGGCAGTGACACACAGCAAAATAGCGCAAACCAGGGAAAGCCCCAGCCTCAAAACAGGTGATTTGTTTTTGAGTCCGGGCAGATAGCCGAGCCAGACAGTATGCGGTGCAAGCAGAGGGAGCAAAGCCCAAGCCGAGAGATCTGCGAAAAAATAGCCACTGGCCAAAAGCAAACTTAAAACCAGACTGGCAAAGCCCCAAATACCCCGCCTTGAAAGCACCGGAAAAATAAGCCGCAAAACAAAAACCGCTCCCAAGAGTACGGCCAAAATCAAAGCCTGCTGGCTTAAAACCACACTGTGCCCCAGCATCAACAGGGCACCTGAGGCTGCACTCACGCCAGAAAAGATCAGCAAAGAACTTTCATTATTTGCATCAAAGGCATCCAAATGGTCAAGCAATGACCATTGGATCAGCGCAAAACAAGCCAAAACCAAAGCCCACACAAGCCAAGCTTTTTGTCCCATACTCTCGCGCAAAGGGGTAAGTAAAAGCAAGAAACCCAGGCCAGACAAGAGCAAGCGAATTCCCATCTGCAAAAACCGGGGCAGCTGAAATTGGGCTTGAAGCGCCCCCACCAAGATCAGCGGCAAGACCCCAAAATAGATCCATTGCGTGCTGTCTGATGGGGGAAAATCGGGCCAAGCTTTTTCAAACAAGCGGGCCCAACCCAGCAAAAACCCAAAACCCAAAGCCAAAGGGGGCAAAAAGGCTGGATAAGCTTTCTTTTTCCCCCTCAAGACAAGGGGTAAAATCAAAAGGCCAGTGCTCAGCACAAGCGCAAAACTCAAAGACCAGAAGAGAGCTTGAACAATGGCCATAGTGAGTGCTTACTTCTTGATGCCTTCAAAACTGAGAATCAGCGTCACCTCATCGCTGAGGCCACCTTCTTTGATATAGGTGGTCATGCCAAATTGACTCCGTTTAAGCGTAATCATCGCTTCCCCGCCCATGCGGTATTCTCCCTGCATGCCCTTGCCTTCACCTGTCTTTTTAAAGGTAAAGCTGAGCGGTTTGCTAACACCGTGCAGGGTCAAAATACCACTTACTTTGTATTGACCAGCGCCAGCACGTTCTACTTTACTGCTTTTAAAACTGAGCTGAGGAAACTGTTTGACATTGAAAAAATCAGGACTGCGCAAATGGTCATCACGTTTGCTGGCATTGGTATCCACGCTGGCAGCTTCTGCCTTAATTTCAACTTTGCTTTGAGCAGGATTTTTCTCATCTACCACCACCGTTCCGCTAAAACGGTTAAAACGACCATATTGGTAGCCGATATTCAAATGCTTGATTTTAAAAATCAGATGTGAATGGACAGGATCAATTTCATAGGTATTGGCAGCCAAAACAGGCTGGGCAAATCCTGCCAACAAGGCCAGGGAAAGAGTTGATTTCAGAAGATTTTTAAACAGGATCATCGCAGTGAACTCCAATTAATTTAATATTATATGTTTCGATATTAAACTATTAATGCGATTCTGACAAGCAATAAAAGCTCAGCTTAATGATTAAAGAACTTTGAGCAGATTGGTATAGACCCAGTCTGCCACCAAATTATGGGGCAATACTCCCCAGGCATAAATATAGGCCAGAATCACCAGGCCCAAACTTGCAAATTTAAAAGCCTTGGTGCGCAGGATCTGATCGTAGCCGATGACCAGGGCAAAAGGCGCTATCGGTAAAAGATAGCGGCTGAGATCCTCATGAAAAACAAAGAGATTAAAACCATAAAAAACGGCTGCATACCAAAAGAAGAGGGGGTACTGCCAGAGCAGCAAGACCCCCAGACCATAGAGCAAATACATTCCCAAATAAAACTCAGCAGCATGGGCATTGCCTGAACCGGCATAGCTTAAAAAGATATCCAGGGGACGGGCATGTATTAGCTTATTATTCCAATGAAAATACGCAAGAAAATCGCCATATTGAAAATGGTAAAAGCTGAAGGTTGCCAGCAAGGGCAGCGCAATCAACGCCAAAAGAGGAATGCGCAGCCAATTGCGTTCTCGCACCAGCAGGATCAGATAAACCAAACCCAAAAGAATCCCTGTGATTCGGGTAATTCCCGCCAAGCCGGCCACCACAAAAGCCCAGGTATAGTGTTTGCGTAAATACAAGAGCAGCGAGAGGCAAATCAGAAACAGAAAGGGGGCTTCAGTGGCACCTACACTGTGATAAATCAACCACCGGGCGGGCAAAAACAAAGAGATCAAAGCTGACCAAAAAGGGCTGGCAACAGCGCCACTTTCTTTCACAAGCTGATAAAACGTGAGCGTCGCCAAAACCGAAAACAAGACGGTCGTAAACAGCATGGCAACGGGATAGCCCATAAAAGAAAAAGCCCTGATGGCCAACGGGTAAAAAGGCAAATGACAGGCAAAATAGGCAGGCGTGGTTTTATAGGGAACAAAGGGGTGATCGACAGGAATCTGGTAGAGGGTTTTGGCAACATACATATAATTCGGCCCATCCCAAAAACGGGTAAGCACCGTTGCGTCACCCAAAAGAAAAGGCAGGTAAAGCAGCAATGAAGAAAGAACCGCAGCACTACCCAGTAAAAGGAGATGGACGCGCGTCAAATTATAGCGTTGAACCAAATTGGAAAAGGAATTCATCTTGACTGCTCATTTCCCTCCGTTAAATCATCATTCGAAAATCTTACTCAGGATACCTGATTTCTTGAATGAATGCGGAATCTTAGCGTACGCCACTATCCGCCTTTTGATTCCACTGATGCCAAGCGTCTTCTGAAGCCATTTTATGCGGGTCAAAATGCATGCATTCAGTTTTGCCCTGGGCATCATTCAAACGAGAGAAATGCTTAGCATAAATGCCATCAGGTGCTTGCTTAATTGATTAAAATATATTAATATATAAACAATTGACCCATTTGAAATGGTTTCACAAGACCCTTCAAATATCAACTACCCCTGAGTCTGGAGAGATCCAGACTTTTTTTCTTTTGAGACTACCCGTTCCCGGCACAACTTCACCAAGCGGCTTCAACTCAGATTAAAATGAAGTTTATGTCTGAAATGAATCTCACCGAAGAACAAAGGGCCGTGGTCTGTCATGAAGAAGGCCCTGCCCTGGTCTTTGCTGTTGCGGGCGCAGGCAAAACCACCGCCATGGTTCACCGAATTGAACGTTTGGTCAGTCAAAAAGTATTTCCTGCCGAGCAAATTCTTGCCACCTCTTTCAGTCGTGCCACAGTCAATGATTTGCGGCAGGCCCTGCGCGTCTGGCCTGCCTGTCGCAGTGTACAAACCGCCACCCTTCATGCCGTGGGCTTTCGCATTGTACAAAAAGCGGTACGTGAAGGTTTAATCCCCGAAATCAGACTGCCCTCAGAAAATGGCCAAAGCCCCGATCGGATGCTTTTACAAAGAGCCTTGGGGCGCGCCCGCCAAGCACGACTTGAGATTCCACCCCATTTTGATGAAACAGATTTTCTCAGTTATCTCAGTCTTTGCAAGGGGAATTTTCTCTATCCAGATACCTTTCCCGCCAAACTTCCAGCCCAGGCTTTGGCCTTGCTCAAATCAGCAGAAGCGCCCAGTGACTGGCCAGTCTATCTGGATTTATACCGGATTTATGAAGAACTCAGACAGGAAATGGGCATTCTGACCTTTGACGATATGTTGCTCTCTGCCTGGGAACTCTTGCAAATACATCCCGCTCTTCTGCGCTCAGTTCAAAACCGTTACCAGGCAGTTTTGGTCGACGAATTTCAGGATATCAACCATGTACAGAGTGAAATTCTGGATCTCTTGGTAGCCCCCCACCACAATTATATGGCGATCGGGGATGATGATCAGACCATTTACGAATGGCGGGGAGCCAACCCACGCTTTATTCTTGAATTTGCCCAACGCTACCAGGCAAAGAAATACCTGCTTCGGGATAATTTTCGTTCCCGCGCTTCTCATTTGGCTTTGGCCAATGCAGTGATTTGCCACAACAGCAAACGGGAACCCAAGGCCTTACAGCTCACCCAAGGTTTTTCAGGGCTTACCCGCATTCACCGCAGTGTCAATGCCGAAAATCTAGCACGTGATTTGGTCAAAGAAGTACAGGCCGCTCAAGAGCGAGGCTATGGGCTCACACAAATGGCAGTATTGCTTCGTATTTATGCCCAAACTGCGTTTATTGAACAAGCCTTGCATGAAGCGGGCATTGCCTACCGAATCGATGGTTCTGTGCCCTTTTTTCAACGTTCTGAGGTTCAGGTCTTGCTGGCTTATCTGCGGCTGGCCCAATTGGAACTGCATCTCCAGCAGGGCCTTCAACCCACAGAATCAGAATATGCAGGCTTTGTGCAGGATTGGCGCCTGATCGTCAACCGGCCACTGCGCTATATCTCCGCCCAACAAAATGAAGACTTGATCCAGCGGGTTTATGCTGGTGAAAGTGTAACGGCAGCCCTACATGCAGTCGCAGCCGAAGCTGAAAGAGTCTATATTGCACGCAATCTGGAAAAGCTTGCAGATCTGCTGACCTGGTTGGGCATTCAAATTCAATTGGACCCCGCCGATTCCGTGCTCTGTTCCTTGGAACAAAAACTGGATTATTGTGCCTGGCTGAGAAAAAGCAGTGGTTTTCCTGAAAACGGAGAAGCCAAAGCCTCTACAGTAGAAGCACTTCTGGACTATGCCCAAGGGCGGGGACACGTACAACCCTTTTTAAATTATCTCGAAACCCTGGGCAGAGATACCGGGCAAAATAATCAAAGCCTGATTTTGACCACGATTTACCGCGCCAAAGGATTGGAATGGCCCGTTGTTTTTGTGCCGCACTGTAACCAAGGGTTTTTACCCTATGGGCGCGGTGATGAACGCCTGGAAGAAGAACGCAGGCTGTTCTATGTGGCCGTCACCCGCCCCCGTGAAGAGCTGCATCTATTTTTGATGGAATCCTCCCCTGTTTCACGTTTTCTGAGAGAAGCAGGCTATCTGGAAACCCTTGAGGGGGTTCAAGAAATTCGCAAAACCCTGGCCCAAAAACCTGAAACCTGGAAAACCGCAGAGGTACTCGCCTTGGCACGCCATGCCAGCAGGCTGCATTTTGAACGCTATCTGCTGCATTGGTGGGATGCCCCCTCCAGCCGACAAATCGCAGCCCAACGAATTGCCAGCCTCTTGCATGCTGCTGAACAACAAGCACTCTTACAGGAGTTGGCACTGGACGCAGAGCCCTTAAAGCGTTGGAAAGGGGCGATCTCTCTCCCGCTTGAACCCGAGTTATTTGCAGATTTGGGTCAATTTTCAACAGAAAAATCCAGCACCAAGCGCAAATCCCTGCGCCAAACAGAAACCACTTTTTCAATTGGGCAAAGGGTGCGCAACCCCCAATTTGGCGAAGGGGAAATCGTACGCTTGGAACCCAATCTGCGCCAAGGGCTCATGCTTGAGATAGATTTTGACAAGGTCGGACGAAAACGCCTGCTCTCCCGTTATGCCGACTTGCAAAGGGTTTAAACTTAGACTAAATTCAGGCAATCTCGGTTCAGTTCTGCACGCGAAAAGACCATAATTTGAAAAGAACCAATCAACTTGAGGATGTACATGGAGATTCAACCCACCCCCTTGAGTCAACCCCAAGTGGGCAGAACTCAACAAATACCTGCGGGTCTGCGCGTGGGCTCAGCTCCAGCCACTACACAAACACCTCAACCCCCTCAAGATCGACACACTGCAGCCTCAGTTTTACCCGGACAGGCAGCCCCCCAACTTTCTTTTATTGAAAATACAGATCCCCCCAGTCGCGAAGAACTCAATTGGGCCTTGGAACTTGAGCAAAAAATCAAGCAGGGTTATGCCCCAAACAGCACAGAAACCACACGTTATACTGAAATTTCAAATCGTTTACAAACCAGCCAGGATGCCTCAGATCCCAATTCAGTGACACAGGCAGAAGTCAATTGGGCGCTTGAACTTGAAAGCAAAACTCGCTCAGGACACCCCCCTTCAGCTCAGGAATTGAATTATTATCAGAGTATTGCCCAAAAGCGATTTCAAGCTGACCAAGAACCCAAAATACCTGAATTAAAAACCGTTTCACCTCAAGAGCTGGATTGGGCTCAAGCCTTGATGAAACGAGTCAGCCAGATCGGCTATAAACCCAGTCAGCAAGAGATTGAGCACTATACCGATATCTATAACCGCTACCAGGCAGAACAAGCCCATTCCACCAGCAACGCTCCCAGCGCTGAAGAAATCCAATGGGCGCAAAGCCTGGCTCAAAAAATTCAAGCGGGTTATCCCCCCCTTGAAGCAGAAACTTCAAAATACATTGAGATTCAAACCCGTTTTGAAACCAACAAAGGTCAAGACAGCTTGTCCAAGTCTGAGATTCAATGGATGCTTGACTTCCGCCAAAAAGTAGCAGATAGTTATCAACCTTTAGAGGCTGAACTTGATAAATACAGTCAACTGCTCGATCAGGCGATGGCCCAAGACGCCACACTGATTGATCCCGCCGAAGCTCCACTTACCCAGCATGAAATTGACTGGGCCAATCGGTTACAGGAAAAAGTCAAAGCAGGCTATGCACCACAACCTGGTGAAGAAGCGCGTTATCAGGAAATTTATTCACGCTTTGCTAAATGATCCTTGCTTGAGCCTGTCTTTGAAATTGCAATGAAAATCAGAACAAAGTAATGCCTGATGGGGGAATCTCTCTACAGGAATATCACCGAAGCACTCATTTTCAGAAAATGTGCTATCTGATTCAAGTAAACTTGCACAAACCCCAAGAAGTTGCTTAAGCTACTATTCTCATGGCATTCCTATTGCAATAAAATCAAGGAAACAAATTAAGCATTGAATGCAAAATCAAAATAGCTTTCAAATCGAACTCCAAATCGGGTTGAAATTTTTAAAAAATTTTTTCTTGCATCTATGTTCTGAAATATTTCTCATCATTTTTTTGCAAATACTTATTTGTATCGGTCTAAGTGGCTATTATTTCTTACTTGGAAGCTATTTTCATGAAGCATTTTTAAGCTATCTTCCCTTCGGAAATAGCTATTTGCTTGGATTCATTGTTTTTTTAAGCCTGATAAGCAGCTTTTTACTTTCAGGTTGGCTCAGCCTTCGCTATATAGATCCCGAGCAGAGTCTGAAGCAACTCTACCAAACCTTGCCTTTAAAAAATTATTTCCTGATCGCAGGGCTTATTGCCAGTTCCTGCGCAGCATTTTCAGAGTTCTTATTAAAAATTCCAGTTTTCAGAGAGAGCGTGTGGACACTGCTCTCTCTTTCTCCCAAAAGTATTTCTGCTTATATTATTGGGCTTATGGTCTGCTTGAATGCCATAAGTTGGGCTCTCATTCCTGGCTACACACTCGAACTCAGCTTTGAAGAGTTTCAATTTAAAAGTCAAATTTGGAAAAACAAAGAAAAACTCTTGATTTTGCTGCTGACTTACACTTTGCTCAATCTGGGTCTCTTTTTTTGTTTCAGTCTTTGGAAAAGTCTTTTACTCACACAGTTAATAAGTTTATTGGTCAGTGCCGTTTGCTTACTTTTGTTCAGTATTTTTTGGATTCAGATCCTGAAGCCAAATTCTCTGACACTGAAGCGTTCCCATCATCCTCGGCAATTTCTGAGTGTTCTGGTTCTCAGCAGCTTGGGCATTGGATGCTTCTTTTGGGCCCAGAGACATAACCAAGATCTCTTTGTTCAATACCAGAAACAGTATCTTGAGCAGGTAAAAATATGGGCTGATATGCGTATGCATAGAAAAGCACTTTGGGGAAAGAGTCAGAAAGGGGATGGAAGAGATTATTACCAAGGTCTCATTCTAGAACCAATTCATGAACAAAATAAAATAGATTTTTCAGATATAAATAAAATTTTTCAACAAAATAAAATAGTTTCAAATAATTTATTTGATTTTGAAAACATTTACTCAGATAATCAAGAGGTGATTGCCAAATATGCCCCACTTGTTTCCACGATTGAAAATGCTGTCAATAGTGAGACACTGAGTCCCTTACAAACTGAATTTCATCTCAAAGCACAACAACCTGTTTTTGCAAATATACAAAATCTAATGCGCATCTTGATCGTGACCACACACCATCAATTTGAGACCGGTCAAACACAGAAAGGTTTTACCAATCTCATCCTGTTGATGCGTTTTGCACAGGATATTCGATACAATGGAACTTTGGTGTCAGATATGGTTGCTCTGGTGATGCAATCCACTGCTACTCAGGAATATTTGCGCGTAGCCAATCCCCAAACACTTGGTAAGCCCCTCTCAGAGAAGCTTCTTTTACAATGGCACTTGCTCTCAATAGATCAAAATCTTTTAGAAGGTACCTTTCTGAGAGAAATTCTATTCTTAAATGGAGTCTTGCTCGATGCAGATGATCTAAAAGACGAATTTGGAGAAGGCATTCTGCCTTCTCTGCTCAAACAAATAACTTTGCCCTATTTACTCTACACCCTTGAGCTCAGTCAACCATTGGCAAAAGAAATGGATCGAGTCATTCAAACCATGCCCTATAAGCTCTCCCATCAACTTTTGAAAAAACTTAAATCAGAATTGCCTCAAAAAAATATCATATTGAGATTAAGTTTGCCGACCATGTTAGGCGCTGAAGAAAAAAAATGGCTCAATAAAATCCGTTGGGATATGGCCTATTTAAAAACAGCTTTGATTGCTTGGAAACACAACCACAAAAACTACCCTGACAAACTTCAGGATTTGGTACCCGCAATCATTCCCAGCCTCCCTATCGACCCCTACTCAGGCAAATCTTATGGTTATACGCTTAGCAAAGATCGCTATGAACTTAAAAGCCAATACCAAGAATACATGGAAAAAGAAAATGCCGACACGAATGCTTCCCTCAGCATTTATAGACAGAAATTTTAGTCAAAAAGATGAACCTATTTAGATTTCTCAATCTTTAATTTCAAACTGGGCGGTTCGGTATTGCCTTTACCCGGATAGGGTTGAACTTCCAACAAAAACAAGCGATAGCGCCCCTCCAGAAAGGCAAGCCCCTCCTCATTTTTAGGCGGAAGTTTAAGCGCAAGGATCTCTTTTTTTGAGCCCAGGCGCAACTCCAGTTCAAGATTGACTTCTCCAGCCCAAACACAGACAACATCAGCAGGACAACGAGAATCTTGGGCTGGTTTTTCCCAAAGAATGAGAAAGTCTTCACCCTCCAGCGTAAATTGGCCCTGAAAGGGCAAGCTAAAAGTCTGACCCAGACTGACTTTTTGCGGAAGCGAGGCAGAAGATTCACGCACTTGAGGACTGGCAGAAAACTCCGAGCGAGGAGATTGCTCCGCCAAGGAGCCAAAACAAGCTGTAAACAAACATAAAGAGAACCCCATCCAGTATCCTTTTTTGAGTATCACTGGCCTGTTCTCACTTTCTCAACCACAGCAGTGGTCTGTTTTTTTCGCATGCGCCTGATTTTTTGAGCCAAAGTTTTTAAGCCTCTTTTATGCTGTGCAATCTCTTCGGGTAGATTTGCCCCCACTCCCTCAAGAGAGGCTCCAGCATCCAAAAGTTCTTCGAGAAATGCCGTTGAAATTTTTGGCGGGGCAGCTCGTTCATAGAGGTAACCGTCTTGAACCCCCAAAGCATATAGCAAAACAGTGCCATATTGATCGCGCGCAGAAAGATTGGCTCCTCTTTCAATCAAACGCCTGGCCAGCGCATATTGTCTGCGACTTAAGGCTTCCATCAAAGGGGTTGGCGTTTGATTCTTTTTTTCAGGCAAAGCACCCGCCTGAAGCAAATACTCAGCGAGTTCGGGATGTCCCGAACAAATGGCGGCCATCAAAGGCGAAAAACCTGCTACCGAAAGTCCATTGGGATCAGCCCCTGCTTTTAAGAGTGTTTTTAAAATTTCCAAATGACCGTTTTGTGCTGCCAAAGCCAATAATCCAAATTGATAACGATCTCGTTCATTTAAATTTGAACCAGCCTCAATCAAAGCTTGAACCAGTTCGGCCTGGTCCGAATATCCCTTACAGGCCAAAACCAAGGCTGTTTCTCCAGATTGGTTCCGCAGCTCAGGCAAGGCTCCAGCAGCCAATAAACGCTGGGTAATTCCCAAATGACCGCCTTGAGCAGCTCGCATCAACAAGCTCATTTTCCAGGGACCTGTATAATTGGGATCTGCCCCCTGGGCAAGAAACAGAGCCAAAATCGCTTCACTGCTCGGGTGATAAACCCCCGAAACGACCCGCAACAAAGGACTCTCCCCACTGTCATTGCAGGCGAGAAAGTTTGCTCCTTGATTCAATAACCATTCCACAACGGCATAATGCCCTGCACAGACGGCCCAGAACAGGGGAGTTGCTCCAAATTGATCGCGCACCTGAATTTTCGCTCCAGCGTTTACCAAAAGCTTGGCTATTTCAAGATGGCCAAAAAAACAAGCTTGAGAAAAGGCTGTTTTCCCCCCTTTGCCATGCCGATCAATATTGGCACCTTGCTCAATTAAAAGCCTTACAATTTCTGTATAACCCCTTTCGGCAGCAATCATTAAGGGGAATTCATCGTTCTCAGGCCGGGTGAGTTCAGGGTCAGCACCCTTTTGAATTAAATCACGGGCCCTGTTCAGCGCTTTTCTTTTCAAAGCAGTGAGAAGATCCATTTCACTCGCTTTCACAAACACCCCCTTTTTTGAACACCGATGATTGAATCTGTGTCTTTATCATAGTTTATAAAGGAGTGATTGAGACAGCCTGATATTTGAATTTCAAACACTTCAATTCCTGATAAACTTAATTCAAATAAAACATATTAAAGGCTATAAATTATGGATATAGAATTAATTTTAGCAAATTTATTAAGTTTTAAAGGCCCCTGGACCCAAACTACACTGAATGATTATTTAACTCAGATAGGCGCTGAAAAATCAGAACCAGCTGAGGCTTCTGATGATGAAGAAATTTGGTTTTTAAATGGCTTACGCTTACATTTGAGTAGCGAAAATTCAGATCGAGGACTGCAACTGACGAGCTTGCTCAAATCCATTGAAGTGGAAAATCTTGATGAAGAGGAATTTGATGCTGCAGATACTGAACTGGCAGATCAATACACGGCATTGATTGATGAGTTAAGCACGCGTTTGGATTCCCCCGTCTTTTCTGGTATCGTTTCCCAAAGCCCATTCACCCAAGAACAATACGGAGATCTGGGGGCCTGTTGGCTTCTTCCCGAGGCTCGTCTGATGCTCATCAGTGGGCAACAGGACACAGAATTGCCTCTGCAAATTCAATTGGTGATAGCCCCACTTCAAAGCCAAGTAAAACGTGAAGAACAAAATCGGTCTTGACAAGTAAATATAAAATGTATAATATACACTTATAAAGCTTCCTAAAAGGAGAAAGTCCCATGGGTGAATCAAGTAGAGAACGCGATCTGGTTCTGGCGCCAAATGAATATGCCTTTATCTCAGACCAAACCAAAGGCAATATCAATGTCTATGTGGGGCCCTATAAAACCTCTCTTGCCAATACCGACCAACCGGTGATCTTCAATGCCGATAACAAACGCTTTGAAAGGGTTTTGCTTGAGCAATCGATAGCGATTTTCGCCACAGCCCCCGAAGGCTGGTATTTGGTCATGAAAAATCCTCCCAAAGACGGCAATCAACCCAAAAATGGGACCGTCAGCAACTTAACCGAGCTTGAAATTGGGCACAAGGTCAATACCCCAGGACCGATCTCCTTTGCGCTCTGGCCCGGCCAAATGAGCCGGGTCATCAAGGGGCATCACCTGCGTTCCAATCAATATTTACTGGTCAGGGTTTACGATGAAGAATCTGCACGTAAACATTGGAACAAAGCCGTGATCAAACCTCAGTCAGGCAGCGAAGAAGTTCCACTGACAGAACAGGAAATACCCGACTTGACCCTTGGAAATCTGCTCGTCATCAAAGGAACCGAAATCTCATTTTATATTCCCCCTACAGGCATGGAGGTGGTAAGGGATAACCAAGGGCATTATGTGCGCGAAGCGGTTACCTTGGAAAGACTTGAGTACTGTATTCTGCTGGACGAAGATGGAAACAAGCGTTTTATTCAAGGGCCAGACGTGGTTTTCCCGAAACCAACTGAGACCTTTGTCGAGAAGCAGGGCACACGCAAATTCCGTGCCATCGAGATGAATGAGAACAGTGGCATCTATCTCAAAGTCATTGCCCCCTATGAAGAAAATGGCAAAAGCCATAAGGTCGGTGATGAAATCTTTGTCACCGGCAAAGAGCAGATGATTTATTTTCCCAGACCCGAACATGCGATTATCAAATACGGGGAACAGGAAATCCACTATGCCGTCGCCTTGCCTGCCGGTGAGGGTCGTTATGTCTTGGATCGCGCCAATGGCCAGGTCTTTCTTCAAAAAGGCCCCAGTATGTTTCTCCCGGATCCGCGTCACCAAGTAATTGTGCGTCGGGTTTTGGAACCCAATCAGGTTCAACTCTGGTTCCCTGGCAATCAAGAAGCTTTGGAATACAATCTACATCTCAAGGAAATGCTGCGTCAGGAGCGGGGAGAATACGCAACTGAGGCCCAGGTCATGCAACTCAAAGCTGAGAAAAGAACATTGCCGGCTCCTGCTCCAGCTCTTGCCGCAGAAGGATTTGCAGGGGATGATTTTTCACGCAAAACCAAGTATACGCCCCCGCGAACAATTACCCTGGATACCAAATATGATGGAGCCGTGGCCATCGCCATTTGGACAGGCTATGCCGTACTGGTGGTGAGCAAAACGGGTGAGCGCAAAGTGATTGTTGGGCCCGCTACACATTTATTGGAATACGATGAATTTCTTGAACCCATGACTCTCTCAACAGGCACCCCCAAAACAGATTTAAAACCCCTTAAAACTGTCTATTTACGGGTCTTGCACAATAAAGTTTCGGATCAGGTCAGAGTGGAAACCTCGGATTTCTGTGAAGTGACCCTTGATCTCTCTTACCGCGTGAATTTCGAAGGCAATCCTGCGCTGTGGTTCAATGTAGAAAACTATGTCAAGTTTTTAACTGAACATCTGCGTTCGGTTTTGCGCAATGCGATCAAGCAATTGGGAATCGAGGCTTTTTACGCAGACTCCATTCGCCTGATTCGCGATACGATTCTGGGCCTGCCTGAAGAAGGCAAACGTCCCGGAAGGCATTTCGAAGAAAATGGCATGCAAATCTACGATGTTGAGGTTCTCAATGTGCGCATCACCGATGCCGAAATCGAGAAAATGTTGATCAATGCCCAGCGCAAAGTGGTTGAACAGACGCTCGCACTTTCTTCTGAGCGCCGCAAACTCGAATTTGTAAGAGAAAATGAAGAAATTAAACGCCAGATCTCACGCTCACAGGCCGAAACACGCAAAGAAGAATTGCGGCTTCAAATTGAAGAACTGAGTACTGAACTGGAACTGAAACTGGCACGCCTGAGCAGCGAAATTGAAACCGAACAAGCCAAACTTGAGGCCAAAATGGCCTCTCAGACCACACTGGGTAAAATAAACGCGGCAGAATTGGAACGTCAAAAAGCCAGCGCAGAATTGGAGCTCGAAACTGCACGCCTGAGAATGGAACAAAGAATTTCCAATCTGCGTGCAGAAGTAGAAGCCATGGTTGCCAAAGCAGAAGCCATTTCACCCGATCTGATTGCCGCCCTACAAGCCTTTGGAGACAAGGCATTGGCAGAGCGCATGGCAGAATCCATGGCGCCTCTGGCTATTTTAGGTGGGCGCAGTGTAGCAGAAGTTCTCTCAGGGCTTCTGAAAGGCACCAAATTGGAAAATGTATTGCTCAAACAACCCCCAATGAATTAAAGCTTAAAACCCAGAGAGAAGTCAGGCCTTTCAACCTGACTTCTCTTCAGTTGAAAGCGCACTTTATTCACTGACAATAAGCAATACTTTCATTTGAAATAGATCGGAGGACAATGAACTACATCCCTCCAACCCGCATGGGTATGGAGGGAGTTTCGTGCTTCACAGAGAAAAGTTTCTCTCCACACAGGGCCGGTTCCCGACCCTTCATACTCTCTAATGCCCAGTTTAAGATCACACGTGCAGCATTCTGATCGCGACTCAAGGTTAAGCCACATGGACATGCGTGTTGCCTTTCGGA
>PFGG01000054.1 GCA_002783405.1 bacterium (Candidatus Blackallbacteria) CG13_big_fil_rev_8_21_14_2_50_49_14
CCTTTCAAACTTTCAAGGACTTTGCGCTGGTGGGCTGGATTTTTATGAAAGACATCGATATTCATTCCAATCAGCTTTTCAGGATTAAAATCCTTAAAGACTTCGCGAATTTCGTGCTGGGCATTCTTAAACATCTGGGTAATGGCAGGATTCATATACACAATTTCAAAATCTGGATTCGCAATCATCAAATTATTGCTGACACAATCCAAAGCCGATTTAATCCGCAAAGACTCGGTTAAAAGCGTTTCTTTTTCGCTCTCAGTCACCAGACGATGCGTAATATCTGTCCACTCCACCACATAGCCAATCGTTTCACCTTCATGGTTCTCAGATTTAGCAGCGACCAGATCAAAAGAACGCATTCCAATTGAAATCCGCGAACGAAAAATACCCTTTAAATTTGCAAGAACTTTACGTTGATGGGCTGGATTTTTATGAAAAACGTCGATATTCATACCCATTAGCTTTTCAGGATCAAAATTCTTAAAAACTTCGCGAATTTCGTGCTCTGCATCTTTAAACATTTGAACGATGGCTGGGTTCATATACACAATTTCGAACTTGGGGTTGGCTATCATAATATTGGTTGAAACACTTGATACAGCCGCATTCTTTAATTGAATTGAAAGATCTGTTTCCGAATCCAAGGGCTCGGGTCTGTGCAGGTCTTGTACTTGTGCAACCAGCTTGTTCAATTCAAGCACAATCTCTTGAAATGACTCAGAATATTTCGAACTGTCAAAGCCTGGAAGTATTGCTTCATTTTTATCCAGAGCCTGGCCAATCTTTTTGATCTGAGTTAATAAATTCTTCTTTTCATTTTGAGAAAGCAGAATTTCTTGTGCAACCATAATGATTTACTCTCTTTTCACTTTAGAATATTTTAAACAGACTGAACTTGAAATCAAGGAAAATAATCAATACGAAATAAGATCGGCGCTCTTTGACTGAATTTTGCCATTTTGGAGCATGGGTTCAATATCCAAAAGGATATAGACATGTTCTCCACTTTTTCCCATTCCTTTGATCAAAGAATGTGTTTCACTCTCTCTCGCAAAATGGGGAGGAGGTTCAATCGCCTGAGCAGGAAGTTCAGTCACATCATTGACCCGATCCACCGCAATCCCCGTTAAAACACCTTCAATTTCAAGCACAATGATCACGGTCCGATCTGAATACTCCAAACTGGGAAGATTAAAACGTTTGCGGATATCCATGACAGGCACAATTTTCCCACGCAAATTGATCACCCCTTTGATATAAGCAGGAACATCTGGCATTTCAATGATTTTCTGCATCCTTACAATCTCGGTGACATAACTGACACAGATCGCATATTCTTCAAGATCAATCGAGAAGGTTAAATACGTATCATCGATATTAATATCATCATCTTCATACAGGTCAAATTCATCCATAAGAAACGCTCACTTTGGATATATTATTATTTAAAATATTTAAGAAAAAATATATATAATAGGCAAAATAATTAAAATATTTTAATTATTAAAGACGCAATCAATGGGCAGAAAAGCCCTGTTTACTTCTATTTAATCTAAAATCTGATGAATGAGTTCAAGCAATTTTTTCCCTGATTTTGACTCAAAATCAAGCGACACTGAGCCATCAGGCTTTTCAATAATCGCATCGGCCCCCAAAGCTTTTACCTGTTGCGCTTTTTCTAAAACGATTGAAGAAAGCACAATAATTTTGGCTTTGGTTTTGGAGCGGGCCCGCTCCAAAAATTCAATCCCATTCATAACCGGCATTTCAATATCCAGTAAAATCAGATCCGGTGAAAAACGCTGAAGCAGTTCTAAACCTTCTTGCCCGTTCTTGGCATCACACACCAATTTAAGTTGGGGATCTGAATTCATAAGATTGGTCACAATCAGTTTCATCAAAGCAGAATCATCGATCAACATGACCTGGTAAAGGGGCTTATTCACCGCTTTCAAGTTGTGAGTAAGAGGCGAAGACTCAAAGATCGCCTGAAGTATTTCTTGCGTGGGAAAATTTTCATTCAACATGGTTTGGGGCTTTTGAACAAATCGAAAATCACTGAAAGCAGCGTGTGGTTTTTCTTTAGAAAAAATAAGCGTTTGCGATTTACTCTTGGATAAATGATTGAAGAGAATCTTGATTTCATCAGCTTCAAAACAACTGGGATCGAGAATAACAAATTCAGGGTCTAAATTTTTCAGTTTATCAAGAGCAGAGATTAAATTATTGGCAAGCCCCAAAATGGTGAGGTTCTTTTCTCTGCCCAAATGTGTACTCAAACTCAAACAATGAAGCGAATTGCCAATAAAAAAAATTGATTTGCTTTGTATTTTTACGAGTAAGTCAGCCATATACACCTCATTTACAAAAATTAAATAAGAATACCAACAGGTCTGCTCTCAAAAGCTTTGGTGAAATATTGAATAGAACAGCATGACTGAATTATTTTGATCCTATCAAATTGAAGCAATGAAGTCATGTCCGGGGATCTACAGGCATGACATCCAGTCCCTTACAACACAACGTAAATTCACGAGTTTTTTGTAGTTGGATTACTTACAAATCTATAAATTAGAATATAAAGCAGAGTGAATAAATGAGAACAACACAGGAATTAGTTCATCAATATCCCCAGCTAAGATTGTTGAATGAGTAAAAAAACCAAGTAATAACCTGAACAAAAATGACTTTATTTTTACATTCAGACAGAGAGGAAGGGCCGGACTCACTTTGACACTCACATGTTATAATAAATTTGTCACAATGCAAGACTTAAGACTGATTTTTGTTATCAAAATTTTAATCAAACTGTAACAATAAAGATTTTTGCCAAGAATGAAAACATGCCCAATAACTCACTAAAGATCCTCTTGGTCGACGACCATCCGCTTACTTTGATGGGCATTCGTCTGATGCTAGAAGACAAAGAGCTTCCTTTTGCCGCACTGGAGATTTATGAAGCTTCAGGCGCACAAGAAGCTTTCACGCTTGCGCAAAAGAATCCTCCCAAATTGGCCATCATTGACATGAATCTTCAGGATGGGCATGGATTGGAACTTTCTCATCAGCTATTGGAGCTAATCCCTGATCTTAAAATTCTCTTTTATACAGGTTCGGCCAGTAACCTTCCCAAAGCGGATCTGATCAAAGCAGGAGCCCATGGTTTTTTAAGCAAAAATATGGAACCCGAGAAACTGATTCAAGCGGTGATCTGCGTTTCAATGGGAGGGTACTATTTTGACGATCAACGCCCCGATCAGGTCTTTGCTGAAAAGCAGCCTGAAAAAGCCCATCTGCTTTCTAAACGTGAAATGGAAGTTTTGCGCATGTTGGCAGAAGACTATAACAAAGACAATATTGCTTTTAACCTGGGCATCAGCGTTCGTACTGTAGAAACCTACCGCGCGCGTCTAATGAAAAAACTGGGAATACGCTCGGTTGTGGGCCTGGCTCGATACGCCCTTGAACAAGGGATAGTCGAACTTCCGCCCCAATGAAAGAAACCCTCAATCCAAACGAAGACAGCTGTCTCGAAGGACAGAATCACTTCGTTTGTGACGCGTTAGATTGGGGAATCGCTTTGTTTGATCTGAATGGGCAGCTGAAGTATTGTAATCAAGCCTGGCAACAAGCACTCGTTGCTTATCAAGAAAACTCTGAAAAAATCACCTTAGCAGAACTTTTCCCTCCGTTCACAGATTTTGCGTCACTCACAGCTCAAGGCAAAGAGTTTAAGACAGTCTTGCCCGCACATAACAATCTCAGCCCCACCCTCTCTATCAGCTTAAAAGAAATTCAAAACTTTGATTCAAAAGCCTTTCTTTGTACGCTTCAGAATATTCAATTGCAACAGGATTGGCAAGAAACCATTCCCAGCCATTTTCAAATCTTGCAAACACTGATTGAAAGTATTCAATACCCCATTGCCTATATTTCTGAATCTCATTTTCCCCAAATCTGGAACAGCGCCTACAGCAAATTTCATTTCCACTATTTTGGACAAGCTCCGTCACACGACTGGTCACCGATTCATCATTTGCCAACAGAGCAAAAAATGTATTGGGAAGCACTCATTGAGAGAGTCATCAACGGGCAAACCAAAATTGTGACCCTCCCGATAGAAATACATGGCCTCTCCTATTTCTACAAAATAACACTCAGCCCTTATCGCCTGGGAAAAAATATTCTGGGCTATGTTTATATGGCCCAAGATATTACCGCCAATCAAAAAGCTTTACTTGCCCTAAAAAAAAGCAGAAAAGAGCAAAAAAGAGCTGCAGAAATAGGGAAAATAGGCTTGTTCGATTGGAATTTTTCTTCAGAGACGATTTCGATCAACCGTGAACTTTCTGAAATGCTGGGTCTCAAAACCCGAAAGCTCAAAATAAACTGTCAGGATTTTCTGAACCGCATTCCCCTGCCGCAATCACTCTTCAAAGAGGATCATTTTGAGCTGACGCTACCAGCTCAAGTCAGCTCAAGCCAGAATACAGCCTGGTTTTGGGTTCGGGGTGAATGTCTTGAAAAAAACAGCCTCGGTCAGCCTCAACATTTTGCGGGCTCTGTTTTAGATGTCAGCGAACGTCAAAAAATGGAAACCCGCTTAAAGCAAGCCTTAAAAGAGGAGCAAGAATACAATCGCATCAAAACAGCTTTCATTGGCATGGTTTCACATGAGTTTCGCACCCCCCTGACACAAATCCTTTCTGCCACCCAAATTTTGGCTCGGGGCAAAATAAAATTGAGACCCGAATCATTTGATCTTCACTTACAGACCATTCAAAAAGCCGTCAAAAAGATCAATCGTCTAATGGATAAATCCCTCTTTCTCAGCAAACACACCGCCTTGCCTGCATCAGAGAATAAAAAACTCAGTTTGAAACCCCTGAGCTTACAGGCCTTGTGCGAAGATATTCAACAGGAAGTTCAGGAGGTAGGTCAGCAAACCCATACCCTTATTCTTGAAATTGAACCCAAAGAAAGTGTTCTTTGGCTCGATCAGGATTTGATCTGGTATGCCCTGAGCAATTTATTGTTGAATGCAGTGAAATATTCACCCCCCGGTTCAGAAATACGCCTGAAAACGGTTTGGAAACAGAATACCTTGTGGATTTATGTCTATGATCAAGGTCTGGGTGTTCCAATCGCTGAACAATCAAAATTGTTTGAACCCTTTTTTCGGGGGAGCAATGTTCAAGCCATTCAAGGCACAGGCCTGGGACTTTCAATTGTAAAAAACGCAATTGAATTGCATGGGGGAAAGATTCACTATGAGCCCCAATTGCCCAAAGGATCATGCTTTTGGATTGAACTTCCCTGTAAACTGAGCAAGGAGCTTGACGATGAATACCCTTCTGATCATTGAGGACGATGCCATCATTCGTTCACAACTGCGCGAATTTCTTGAAATGGAAAATTATAAGATTCTTGAGGCCGAAAACGGCGTCGAAGGATTGAAGCTCACCAAAGAACACCACCCCAATCTGATCCTCTCGGATCTGATGATGCCCAAAATGGATGGCTTCACCCTGCTCAAAAATATTCAAGCCAATCCCGAGATCCGTTCTATTCCTTTTGTTTTTCTGACAGCGCGCTCAGAGCTGCAAACCTTACGTACAGCCATGAATCTCGGAGCAGAAGACTTTCTCTATAAACCTTTTGAATTTGAGGAACTCCTACATATCATCGATATTCGCTTAAAACGCCAGGCTTTCTTACGCCAGGAAACTGAAATGCAGGTTCAAACCCAGGCAATTGCTTCCCAAGCGCTTACCATTTCCTCTCAAGCTCAAAAACAATGGCTGAAACTGATGTTGCATGACGTCAGCAATAACCTGAGTGGCATTACCAACTTGACCTATGCCCTGAAAAAAACACACCCTGCGGAAAATATCAAACAGGAGGTGATTGAGGCGCTTCATCTCAGTGCGCGTTCCAGCCAGGAAATGCTCACCAAAATCATGAAAAATTTAATTGAAAACCCACAAAATACAAAAGCAATCCTCTCTGTGCCCGAGATTTTAGAGCACGTCAAAGAGTCCCTGGCGGCAAGTATTGAAGCCAAGAAAATTCTCATTGTCACGAAAGTCCCCAACCGCCCAGTCTATACCGTGGGCGATCCCTTGGTGCTCTACACCATTCTTCACAATTTAATCAGCAATGCGATCAAATTTACCCCGAAACATAACAAAATATATTGCCATTTCAAAAAAGACAAACGGGAATGGTGTCTTGAAATTCATGACTCGGGCAAAGGCTTGAATAAAACACAAATCAAAGCCATTCAAAACAGTCAAAACTTTACATATCCAGGCACTGAAGGAGAAAAAGGTACTGGAATGGGTTTGAATCTTACACATAAACTACTCCCGCTTCTGAATGCCCGCTTAGAAATCAGCAGCAATGGAAAGGGCAGTCATTTCTTTCTTTATTTTCCGGCCTACTTTCCCGCATCATCTAACTAAGGCGTTCAAAATCCGACCCAAAACTTACCTCCTGTATCCCAAAACGCAAAGCATATAAATAGATTTCTTGATCGAGATCAAGATCCATTTTGATACCTGTCATGCGAAAAAAGTTCTAGAAAAAGCACAATAAAATACATCCCCATGCGGGAGAAAACCTCAAAACTTGGCACAAGGTACGAAAGATGCACGCGCAAACCCATTCCAAATGGTATCGGGAGATCTCCGCGAAATTTGCAAATACGCCTTCTGAGCAGGCTTTTTTAGCCTGTCTTGCGATTGATGCAGTCCTTTTCGTCTCTTTAATTGGCGGATTTTATTTTAACCTGCCCTGGGAGAACCAATTTTGGCCTCCCCCTGAAATGCCGGTTTTTCCTTTTTCATTGACCTTGATGAATGGATTCTTTCTGGCAGGCAGTCTGATTGCTCTGTTTCTGGCTTTTCGTTCAGTTTTTATACCCAAAGCACGTTCCACCACACCCAATTGGCTGGGAATGACCGTTGTCATGGGTTTGATGTTTGTGCTTTCACAGGGCATCGAATGGAGCCAGATATTTATGTTTGGGCTCAAAAATCCACTCAATCTTATTTCTGCCTTTTTCTATCCCCTGATCGGTATTTACCTTGCTCACCTCTTGGGCGGCCTGACCGCCTTGACCTGGGTAGTCAGAAAACTGCATCAAGACGCCTGGATGCTTCAACCCGTTTCTCAGGCAGGCATTATTCTAGGGCATACCCACTTAACTTTGGTCGGTTTTTATTGGTTCTTTATTGTGACACTTTGGCCTGTACTCTACTACCTTCTCTATATCAACTGAGGTTCTGATGAAATAAAAGCGCTGATTCCAATCCCCAAGATCTCAAACCACAAGGAAGGGAAGCCCAAGCCCCCTTGAAGGAGATGCCCATAGAGGTATATACTATCTGAAGAGGAATTTATTTCTCTTTTTTAAGATGCTGCAACAGGCGAGGGGATATGTCTCATACGAATCCAGATTGTGAACATTGCCAGGTACGCAACCTGAATCCCATGCGCAATCTTTCACCCGATCAATTGCAGGAACTTAGCTCTTGTAAACTGGCGCATGGCTATAAACCCGGCCAGGTCATTTTTTATGAGGGCAACCGTCCCTTTGGTGTTTATTGTCTTGAAAAAGGCAAAGTAAAGCTTACCAAATATACCCCTGATGGAAAAAGCTATATCGTGCGTTTGGCCAAAGCAGGTGATTTACTGGGTTACCGCTCTTTCTTAACCAATGAGCCCTATTCTGCAACCGCCGAAGTGATCGAAGAGGCCACGATTTGTTTTCTTGACCGCAATCTCTTTTTACAGTCTTTGCGCAAGAATCCTTCTTTCGCGCTTGAAATGCTTGAACAAATGGGCAATGATCTCAAACAAGCCGAAGACAAAGCACGTGATATGGCCTATAAATCTGTCCCTGAACGCTTGGCTGAACTTCTGCTTTCACTCAAAGAATCTTATGGTGAAGAAACCAGCGATGGCATCAAGTTGGATATTCGTCTAACCCGTGAAGAATTGGCAAGCATGTTGGGCACAACGATTGAAACCACCGTTCGCAATCTGACCCGCTTTAAAGAAAAAGAACTGATCAGTTTTGACAAAAAAAATATTGTTTTGCGCAATATCCGTGGTTTGGCTGAATTCTTGCCCCAACTCTAAAATTTAAGTATCGACTCTTTAAAACCTCCAGACTGGGAGGTTTCTTTCATATTGGGAACGAGATTCATCAGGTCTTGCGCAGGAGACTCCGGCATTCATG